>NZ_MQTZ01000056.1 GCF_001939115.1 Leptolyngbya sp. 'hensonii'
TGAAATATTTAGACGAATCCGGGTGTTGCTTGTGGAGTCCCGTCAGCTATAGCTACAGTCGCATTGGGGAGCAAAAGCGGCTCGAACAAACTCAACGTCGCAATGGACGGATCAGCATTTTAGGGTTGTGGCAACCCAATTGTCACTTCGAGTATGCTTTGGCTCAAGGGGGATTCAAGAGTGCCAGTTATGTCCAAGTCATGGACTGGATTGCCGAGAAGGCATCTGTTACCCTGGCTCAAACGGGGCGATTAACGGTAGTTGTTCAAGATAATGGCTCTGCCCATACCAGTCGTCTGGCTCAGCAACAATGGCTCAAGTGGCAAGCCCAAGGATTGTTCCTCTTCTGGTTGCCACCCTACTGTTCTGAGATGAATCGGATCGAGGAGCAGTGGCATCAACTCAAAACCCATGAAATTGCTGGGCGGATGTTTGAGCATGAAGTTGATTTAGCCGATGCGATCATCGAGGGAATGCAAGCTCGTAGTAGTAGGGGCAATTACTCCCTGGAACGTTTTATATTTAATTCCTCCTGACTACTTACCAGTCAAGATTTAATGACTTATTCACTGGACCTGAATCCAGTCAAAATTTCTATCTGCACAATGATTGAAACTTAAAGGGTGTTTTAAGTAATGATGCTAACTTCTAGCTCATCTTCAATTCTAATTGTGGATGACAATCCCACCAATTTGGAAGTTCTTTCAGAGGCTCTGTCCGATGCTGGTTTTCAGGTTTCAGTTGCCCTCGATGGGGAAAGTGCCATTGATCAGGCACAATATTATCAGCCAGAACTGGTTCTGCTGGATGTTATGATGCCTGGGATCGATGGCTTTGAAACCTGCCAGAGACTGAAGGCGAATCCGACAACCCGTGATATTCCTGTCATCTTCATGACGGCTCTGGCAGATACAGAACACAAGGTTCGGGGGTTAACCTCTGGAGCCATAGACTACATCACAAAACCATTTCAACAGGAAGAAGTCCTGGCGCGTGTTCGCTTGCAGCTTAATTTGCGCAATTTGAGCAAAACCCTGGAATTGCAGAATGTCAAGTTAAAACAGGAAATTGCTGAACGGGAAGCAGCTCAAACTGCACTACAAACCTTGACAAAGGATCTAGAACGGCGCGTAGAAGAACGGACAGCAGAGCTGTCGCAAGCTTTACAGAATTTGCAAGTTGCTCAATCCCAGTTGGTTCATGGAGAAAAACTAGCAACCCTGGGGCAGTTGGTTGCAGGGGTGGCTCACGAAATTAATAATCCAGTGAATTTTATCCATGGCAACATTGTTTTCGCTACCGATTACATCCGGGGAGTCTTGGATTTATTGCAACTGTACCAGACGCAATTCCCTGACAAAACGCCGGAAATCCAGCAACTTTCTGAAACCCTTGATCTTGAATTCATTCAGTCAGATCTACCTAGCCTGCTAACCTCCATGAAAGTGGGAACCGATCGGATTCGGGAAATTGTTCGATCTCTGCGGACCTTTGCCCGTCATGATGAGGCAGAGATCAAGCGTGTTGATTTGCATGACGGGATTGATAGTGCCCTAATGATTCTCAATAGCCGTCTTAAACCTCAGCAAAATTATCCCGCGATTCAGATTATTCGGGAGTATGGAGACCTACCCTCCGTCGAGTGCTATCCAGGGCAATTGAATCAGGTGTTCATGAATATCCTGAATAACGCGATCGATGCCGTAGAAGAAGCCATGGTTTATCGAAGCGTCAGGATTCTGGGTAAAGAAGCCGATCTGACTCCGCCAACCATTCGTATCTGCACGGCCCTGACAGAACATGAGCATATTGCTATTCGCATTGCTGATAGTGGCTTGGGGATGCCTGAAGAAATAAAACGTAGAATTTTTGAGCCTTTCTTCACAACCAAACCGGCTGGCAAAGGCACGGGTCTGGGGCTGTCCATTAGTCACCAAATTGTGGCAGAGAAACATCAGGGTAATCTGGAATGTTACTCTATACCAGGGCAGGGGACGGAATTTGTGATTCGAATTCCGATGTCTCAATCTATGGTTAGTGGCGTCGCTAATGTAGCCGTTAGCGCAGCTTGACTGAAAGACCATAATGATATCACGCCACTCAGGGTGGGAGTTTATCTGGTAGCAGCCAAAAATCTTAAAAAAATCAACGAGTGCATTGTTTCGAAGCACTAACTTGAACTTTACGCCAAGCACAACTCACTGTATTTAGAGATAATACGTAAGATTGTTGTAATTTGCTACTTACTACACGGGGGCGAACACTATCATGACTTATCATCAAAGGTCTGAAAAAAGGGATGGGCGATCGGGCAGGAAACTACATCAAACTCTCCACCCGCATTCATTTCAACCTCTCTTTACATCTGGCCTTGTTAGTGTCATGACTCTGGCAGGGCTGAATGGGGTCCTCCTCAGCTCTGTCCATGCGGAACCCATCCAGTCAGGTGGTGCAGCCCGCCTGTCTTTTGCTCCTGTAGAAGTAGCTCAGAACAATGCCTTGTCTCCCAGCAATCAACCCCCAGGGCAACCGAGTTCTTCTGCGCTGGAGGTCGAGGAGAACCCGATGGCTCAAGTGACCTCTGTCTCCCAACTTTCAGATGTACAACCAACAGATTGGGCCTTTCAAGCTCTGCAGTCCCTTGTGGAACGGTATGGCTGTGTTGTGGGCTATCCAGATGGTGCCTATCGGGGCAGTCGGGCCATGACGCGCTATGAGTTTGCCGCTGGCCTGAATGCCTGCATGGACCGGATCAATGAGCTGATTACTGCAGCAACAGCCAACCTGGTCACCAAAGAAGATCTAGCTACAGTGCAGCGATTACAGGAAGAGTTCGCTGCTGAGCTTGCCACGCTGCGAGGCCGGGTAGATGCCCTGGAAGCCAGAACAGCAACGCTGGAATCTCAACAATTCTCCACGACAACCAAGTTGAATGCGGAAGTTATTTTCCATCTGGCCGATACATTCGGGAGCGGGGCCGATCGGTTCAATGAGACGACAGTCAGTTATCGTGCCCGATTAGACTTCAACACCAGTTTTACCGGCAGAGACCGACTGAAAATCCGCCTGCAGGCAGCAAATTTTCAACTTTTTAGTGCTGGCAACCCAACCATTAACAACACAACTGGCGGATTTGGTGCTCCCCAGCGATTTGCCTCAACCTACCCCAATGCCTTTTCCGATGAGGCTCGCCTGTTGGCTTCCTTCGGGCCACAATTCCAAAATAACAATACTTTCCGCATTCACTTCTTGGGGTATGATTTCCCGGTGAGCGATCGACTCAATCTGCGAGTTCATGCGGGAGAAACAGACCCGACCTTGCTGGGGGCTGACCCAATTTCCCCTTTTAGTGACTTTACAACCGGTGCCGTTTCTAATTTTGCCAACTCCAATCCCCTGTATTACCCGATGGGGAACCAAGCCGGGTTTGGATTGGACTACCGGGTAACTGATTGGCTAACCTTAGCGGCTGGCTATACGGGCCAGAATACTGCCGGGGGGGCTGGAGCTCCCAATGTTCCCCAGCCAACCTCAGGCTTCTTCAATGGGGGCTACACAGCCTTCAGCCAGCTCACTGTTTATACTGATAACCTGACCCTGGGTCTGGTGTATTTGAACAGCTATACCCCCCAATTGGGCATTGATACCCTGGCGGGCAGTAATGCGGCTAAGGTGAGCACGGGAGGAACCTTCGGGGTTGCCAGTGACGATCGGGTCTCAGCCAACCACTATGGCCTGAATGTGAACTACCGGGTCAGCAAAGGCTTCCAGATTGGAGGCTGGTTTGGCTACTCTACTGCTCGCGTCCTGGGAGCGAGTACCGAGGGCGTTGCCACAGGCCGGGGGGGAGATGTGGAAGTTTTGAACTTTGCCCTCACCCTGGCGTTTCCAGATCTGGGCGGGAAAGGGAATCTGGGGGGCATCGTTTTTGGTGTTCAGCCGAAAGTGACAAGTACGAGTAATGCAACGGTGGCAGCCGCGATCGGCCTGCCTGGAGGGCAGCGGTCCGATCGAGACACGGGCTTTCATGTGGAGGCGTTTTATACCATTCGCTTGAATGACAATGTCGCCATTACTCCTGGCGTTTTCTGGCTGACGGCTCCTAACCATGATGAACGGAACCCTGATGCGGTTGTGGGTGTGATTAGAACCAGTTTCACGTTTTGAACAGGTGGGTCTGCCAGCAATCTTTCCTGTTCAGACCCACTTGCTTGGGTTACGCAATGCTCTCTTGAAACTTGATTCAGAAAACCTCTGAAGCAGATTCCATTTTGAATTGAGAATTTAGAGTCGTGAAGATTCTCCTTGTAGAAGACGATCGAGGTCTGGCTGAGCTCTTGCATCAGAAACTGACGCGAGAACGGTATCAGGTCGAACTTGCTTTTGACGGGCAGGCGGGCTGGGAGTTGGCAGAAGCCTTTCAGTATGATCTGATTCTGCTGGATTGGGTTCTGCCTAACTTGGATGGCGTGAGTTTCTGTAAGCAGTTGCGGGAGCAACAGCGCTTGTCATCTGCTCCTCTCAATCAATTGACACCTGTGATCTTGATGACAGCCCGTGATGAGAGTAGCAGCAAAGTTTTGGGTTTGAATGCTGGCGCAGATGACTACCTGGTGAAGCCGATCGACTTCAATGAACTGCTGGCTCGCATGCGAGTCCTCCTGCGACGACGCAGCAGTAGTGGGTCCTCTTTGCTCAGATGGGAAAGCCTGTGCCTGGATTTGAATAGCTCTACGGTCACTTGTAACGAGCAACTCTTGACCCTGACTCCCAAAGAGTATGAATTGCTGCAGTTTTTTTTGTTGAATCCCCAACGGATATTCAGTCAGAGCGCCTTAATTGAACATCTCTGGACCCTGGATGAACTGCCAACTGAAAGCACAGTGAGAGCCCATATCAAAGGGTTACGGCAGAAACTGAAGAAGCATGGGGCTGGAGATTTAATTGAGACTATCTATGGCCTGGGCTATCGCCTTAAACAAAATCAGACTGCTACTGCCCCACAGGAAGAAGTAGACCAGAAACCAGCCTCCTCGGCTCCAGATTCAACGTCTCCGCTGCCTATGGCCGGAACCCCTGCCGTTGAACTGGAACTCCAAGATATTTGGGCTGCACATCAGCAAAACTATCTCAATCTCCTCTCAGAGATTGAGCAGGCCGTCATGGCTATTGTGGCTGAAACCCTGACCGACGATAAGCGGCTTGAGGCGAGTCGGCAAGCCCATACGCTGGTGGGTTCCCTGGGCGCTTTTGGCCTGGAACAAGCCTCTCGATTGGCAAAGCAAATTGAGCAGAAACTGAATCAATCGGCTCCGATCGATGGGGTTTACTTGCACCAACTCTTGTTTGAACTCCGTCGAGCCTTACCGCCAGACTCTCAGAGAGATGTAGAATTAAACCCATCGGTATTGCCAGAACAATCTGTTCTACGGTTGCCCCCCCAGCCCTCTCTGCTTCTACCCCCAGAACCGGAGACATTACCAGAGCCCCAATACTCCCAGCCAGACAGTGAGCTGCAAAACTCGGAAGCCCAGCCCCAACAATTATTCTTAACAGTATCTCCCTCTTCTCGACAAATTCTGCAGCAAGAGGTCAGGTTACTGCTGGTGGATGACGATCCTGAAATTCTGGGTCTCCTCGACAAAATCCTTCTCCCCTGGGGGTTTCAGGTCATATTACCCGATCAGGCTCAGGGACTCTGGCAATCCCTGGAAGAAACCCTCCCTGATCTCCTGCTGTTGAATGCCGAACCCTCCAATCTGTGTAGTTCCCTGATGGGGTCCGAAAACTCGATAGTAGGGGCGTCCCTACCAGGATTTGCCCTCTGTCAGGCTGTGCGCAATCATGCTACCTGGTGTGAGTTACCTATTCTATTTCTATCAACTCAGACTCATTCAGAGCGGGTTCAGCAGATTTTTGCCGCTGGAGCTGACGACTATATCCAGAAACCGATCGTGGAAGCGGAACTGGTAACCCGTGTGGTAAGTCGTCTAGAGTGGCGGCAGATGTTGCGACAGTTGACCGAAACGGATGAGTTGACTGGGTTGAGCAATCGGCGTCGATCCACCTATGATCTGACTCGCCTTCTGCAAGTCGCAAAACGACAAAACCATTCCCTGGGGGTGGTGCTGTTAGATTTAGACTATCTGCAACCCATTATTGACCAGCACGGCATGGATGCGGGTAATCAAGTTCTGATTTACCTGGGCCAGCTTTTAAAGCAAATGCTTCGAAGCGAAGATGTGATTGGATATTGGGATAGCGGCGCGTTTATGCTGGGCCTGTATGGTATCACCGCCCTCGATACGGAGAAACGAATCGCTGCTCTACTACAGCTTCTCCAACAACAACCCTTTGTTGGACAAACTGAAACGCCGTTTTACGTTACCGCCAGTGCTGGCATCGCTCAATATCCTGAGGACGGGCAAAATGTACAGAAACTTTATGAGGTTGCCCATACAGCGCTTTATCAGGCTAAAAGCCGGGGACAGAATCAGGTTGCTACGATCATCAAAGGACTGGCGGACGTTTGCTAACAAACCCCTTCTAAGTCGAAAAACGACATTGGGATGGGGACTATTTCTATCGCTGATGTTTCAGTTGTTCACTATTGGGGCTCTGGTGATTGTACTCACCTACTGTACGATCGGGCTTCAAGGCAGGGCCAACAGCACGATTCTGCTATATCTGGGAATGCTAAGCTTGGCGATCACGTCTGGCCTTCTGACGTTTCCCAGGATGCTTCATCCCCTGACCTCTCCTGAACAGACCTCCCAAAGGCCCGCTGATCCTGAATGGACGTTTGAGATCAACCGCCCGAACCGGTCAGATGAGATGCAAATCCAAGAAGAATTTATTTCTATTGTCAGCCATGAACTGCGAACTCCCCTGACAGCTATTCAGGGAGCTTTGGAATTACTGGACAGTGGTCTGGTAGACCCCAGCTCAAATCGGGGACAGCAGGTGATTAAAATTGCCGTTAAGGGAGCGGACCGACTGTCGCGCCTGGTCAATGACATGCTGGATCTGGATGGACTGGACTCTGGCAGACTCCGATTGGACAAGCAGATCTGTAATACCCTGGAAATAGCTACAACAGCTGTGGAGCAGATGCAGACCATAGCAGCGGCGCAGGCTGTACAGTTAACCGTAGCAGTGGCGGGGATTCCGATCGAGGCCGATCACGATCGCCTGCTTCAGGTTCTGACCAATCTGCTTAGTAATGCAATCAAGTTCTCCCCCCCCGACAGCGAGGTGTGGGTTACTGCCACTCTCCTGAATTCAACAGAGAGTCAGCGCATCAGGAAATCTGGCTCTGCCTCCCCGGCTTCTGCTCACGTTCTGTTCTCCGTCAAGGACAAGGGACGGGGGATTCCGGCAGATAAACTGGAAACCATTTTTGAGCGCTTTAACCAGGTTGATGCCTCTAACTCTCGTCAGAAGGGAGGGACTGGTCTGGGGTTGGCTATCTGTCGCAGCATTGTCCAACAACATGGGGGCAGGATCTGGGCAGAAAGTATTCTGGGAGAAGGAAGCACGTTTTATTGGATGCTGCCGCAATTCCAGCCCAGATCCTCGCTTCTTCCAGGACCGCCCTCTCAAGAGGGCCTTGAACAGCCAGCAGTTAGAGGGCAGTAGCGAGGTTGAATGCTAACTACTGGCTCCTTCAGTAACCTTCAGACTGATGCCTTGAAATTAACCCGCCTTAAAAGTGCAAGACAGTGATGATTAGATTGATCCTGGTGATTGACGATGATCAGGGGATTCGTGACATTATTCGATTTGCCCTGGAACCAGTTGGTTGGCAGGTCAAAACAGCTCCCTCTGGCCATGAAGGGCTCATTCAGGCTCAAGCTCAACCACCCGATGCCATCTTGCTGGATGTGACCATGCCTGATTTGGATGGATATACGGTCGCCCACCGTCTGCGATCGCAGGCCACCACCCAAAACATTCCCATTATTTTGCTCACTGCTAGGGTCCAGGGCCATACTCCCCAGCAACTAGCCGAGTTGAAGGTTGCGGGGGTGATTACCAAGCCTTTCCGGGTCAGGGAGCTGGCTGATAAAGTCAAAAAGCTACTTCAATGGACCGATTAGGGCGATCCAGGCTCTATGATACAAGTTATGTGATCTGGTACTTCCAGAAGTCTATTCGCTATAATTAAGATCCACACAAGGGGCTGTAACGGTTTCGACGTGTTGGCGAACGCTGCTTCGTGATTCAGGCCGAGAGTGAGTCTCCTCTCGAAAATCAAAGGCTCAAAAAAAAGTAGATGCGAACAACATCGTTCCTTTTGCTCGTAAGGCCGTAGCTGTTGCCTAAAAAACCTTTCCAAGGTTAGAGAGCGTTCACAGGTTGACTCCGTTAAGGCTTGTGGACAAACCCCAACGGATGCTTCAGTCGTTAGCCTCTGGTCTACTGCTGACTAAGACTTTACTAGAGAATCCCATCGTCCGGGATAAGGGACGGTTCCCGCCTTGAGGATCAGATAGGCTAAGCCTGTGAATGAGCGAAAGGTCAATACCCAATGCGGACACGGGTTCGACTCCCGTCAGCTCCATTTTCAAAATAGAACAAGCAGAGATAGAACAATTTTCTTCTAAAGTAAGACCAATTCAAAACTTGAATTTTGAACTTGGGTAGGCCTATGCAACTTCTCCGGCGAATTACCCTCCTTTACCAGGAAGGCCGCTCCGATAAGGTCTATGAAGTCGATCTTTGTCAGGTCGCCCCCGATCGCTATGTCGTCAACTTTCGGTATGGGCGACGGGGCTCCACCCTGCGAGAAGGGGTCGAAACTGCCGATCCCTTATCCCTGGCGGCAGCCGAGCGCGCTTTTGATAAGCTGGTGGCCTCTAAGGTCAAAAAGGGTTACCAACATGTCTCTGCTGGCCTGGAACCTGCTCCACCCCCCTCCCCACTGCCGCCTGCAGAAGTTCCCGCCGATCCCGATGCTCGCCGTCAGCGGATTCTGACCCGTCTTGCTGCGGCCACAGAAGACAAACGATGGCCCCTGAGCCGGGTGATCTGGCGAGCAGGGGAACTGCAAATCACCGCTGCTGCTCCCCTGCTCCTGCGGTTATTGGGCCAGGGAGATGCCCTGCAAGACTACTGCCTTGTCTGGGCCTTAGGACGCTGTGGCGATCGCACCGTGATTCCCACCCTGGAACGTCTGTTGGAGGCCCGTCATATTCCCGACATGGTGCGGCGTATTGCCCTGGAGGCCCTATTCAAACTGGCCAACGAAGAGCAGCGTACCCGACTGCAGTCCTTCGTTATTTCCAAACTACCGCCAGAACTGCAAGCTGTTGAGACCCCATCCTTTCTACAAACTCTGGATGCCTACCTGAACCAATCCAACAAGGCCAACTGGGAGGTTCTCTATACCCTCTATTGTCTTGATTTCCCCCCGGTGCGATCGGTCCTATTATCCCGGCTTCAAACCCTTCCCCTGCTGCCGGGCTATTTCCGGCCCCTGCGCCATCTCTTCAAAGCCGCTGAGTACCGCCAGGATGGGGAAGTCTACGGTCTTCTTGCCTATCGCTTCGAGCAGGAGGACGCCTACTATCGCGATGACAGCTACTATATCCGGCTACCGGATAATACCTACCTGCAGCGCTACGAGTACACCTACGATTCCGTCAACCACCGCTACGCTCGGAAAGACACCCAGCAGATTAAAGCAGAACAAAGTAGCCCCACTTCCCGACTGGCCTATAGTCAGAAGACCCGTGAGTATCTGCTCCGCCGAACCTGGCGCACTTTGAGGCGATTGGGGGAACTAGGGGATGCGATCGGCTACACTACCCTGGCGACGGGTGTTTTACTGGCGCTTTCAGATACCGATGCGGAACCGGTCAGACAGACGGTTCGCACCCAGTATGACTGGCAATCTCGCCAGAATATTCCCATCGCCTCTGCGGATTGGGATGCCTTTGCCGGATTCATCACCTTTAACCATATTTTGTATGAGCACAGTCCCCGCTATCGGCTAAAACCAGGCGGTCGAGCCTGGTCCTGTAAATCACCCTACAAACCCGGTCATCCAGTTCCCCCAGAACGGGAAGAAGCCTTTCCAAACTTGTGGGAACAGCACCCCGCCCCTCTGGTGCAGCTCCTGCTAGAAAGTCACTGTCGGCCTGTACATGAGTTTGCCGTCAAGGCCCTACGATCGTGTCGTTCCTACTGTGCTGAGCTAACCCTGGAAATCATTAACCAGTTGCTCAACCGTTCCTATGAGGCCACAGCCCGGTTGGGGTTTGAGTTAGCTGCCGATCGCTATGATCCAACCCAGCCAGATCCGGAACTGCTGCTGGCGATAGCATCCTGTATCCTGCCAGAAGCCCGTGCTACTGCCCATCAGTGGATTGAGCAAAATCGCCAGGGTCTCCTGGAAAACAGTGCCTTGATCGCAGCTTTGATTACCAATCCCCAGGGTGATACCCGTCAGTTTGCACGTCAACTTTTGAGTGCAGCCCCCATTCGAGATTGGATTGCCGAAGCAACGGTTGGCCGCTCGATCGCGAGGCTCCTGACCCTGGCTCCTGAACAGGTAGCCGTGGCGCGAGATGCTGGTGAGACCCTGCTTTTGAGATTCGCACCCCAACTGCGAACGATCGGCCTGGGCATTGTCCGGGATCTTCTGCTCCATCCCCTGCCCGAAGTTCAGGAACTGGGAGCCCGAATTTTGCTCAACCACCAGACTCCTGCAGCAGACCTCCCTTCCGGCCTGATCGATGCCCTGATTCAGTCTCCTCACGAATCCATTCGGGGCCTGGGAGTTCAGTTACTTGGGCAACTCCCCGATCAGATTCTGATCAGCCAGGAGCAACTCCTCCTGACGTTTCTGATCCACGAACAGCCAGAAATCCGCAGTGGGATTCGTCCAGTGCTGAGTCGCCTGGGAAGCACCTATCCAGAATTTGGCCTGAACCTGGTAACGTTGGCGATAGATCTGTTGACCCGCCCCGAACCCCATGCGGGTGTTCATCAGGATGTATTGACTCTGCTCCAGGAAGATCTAACTGGTTGGATGGCTACGGCCACTGAGGCCATGGTGCGGACCTTGTTAGGGGCGGAATCTGCAATTGCCCAGGAACTGGCTGGGACCCTTCTAGCGGTCAAGGGGAGCACCTGGGCTGAAACCTGGAGTACCCCAGAAATTGTCCAACTGACCCATCAGGAGGTTCTGGCAGTGCGAGCCGCAGCACGGGAAATGCTGATGCATCTCCTGCCCCGCCTGCGCCAGGATCCTCTGGAGATGGCCGCTGCATTGCGGGTGCTGGAATCCAAATGGGAAGACTCGCGAGAATTTGGCTTTCGGTTGTTTGGCACTTTTTTCCAGGCTGAGGATTTTACACCCACCATTCTGATCAGTCTTTGCGATAGCACCCTGCCTGAGGTGCGGAAATTTGGCCGAGATCTGGTCAGTCGTTGTTTTCGGTCAGCCGATGGCCCGGAGTATCTGCTGAAATTCAGTGAACATCCATCGACGGATATGCAACTGTTTGCTACGAATTATCTGGAGAGCTATGCAGTAGATCATCCGGAATACCTGGAGGCCCTACAACCTTACTTTATTCGTACCCTCTCGCAGGTCAACCGGGGTCGGGTAGCCAAGCAACGCATCTTCAATTTTCTGGAGCGGGAGGCTCTCAAGAACCGCTTCTCCGCTGAGATCGTTGCAGCCATTTTGAATCGGCAATCTGGAACGATCGCCATTACAGATCGGGCCAGGGCGATCGAACTGATGGTCAAAATCCACCGGGCCTACCCTGAAATTCCTCTGGCCATCCGGGTTCAACCCTTATCGACCAGAAACCAGTCGTCCAGAATAGAACCGTGATTCCTCTCCCCCAAAATTGCTCAAGACTGCCCCTGATCCCGGCTAATGATGGGTCATGCCCCTCTTGCAGAGCCTCGCATCCCTTGTCAGGATGGTTTCAGTGACGATTTTCAGGAACTTCATCCCTCGGACCTCTGGTCTGGGGGGTTTTATTTGTTTTGTACCGTCCCTCAGGGCTTGTCATCGACGCCTGCTCGACTGGAAGTTTTGCACCTTAGGATCGTGGATTTAATAACTCCGAAATTTTCAGCCCTCACCCCCAACCCCCAACCCCTCCCCCTCTCCCAGCGGGAGAGGGGGCAGGGGGGTGAGGGCAATCAGGAGTTTATCGGTGTTATTTAATTCTCATTCCTTAGGGAGCAGGAAAAGAATTCCAGGGGTGAATAATCTGGTTTTTCCCCTGTTGTTTAGCCAGGTAAAGGCGTTGATCGGCTTCATCTAACAGGCTACCAGACGATCGCAGGGGGGAGGGAATCGTGCTGGCGATACCCATACTCAAAGTCACTTGGGGCGCAATACAAGATTGACTATGGGGAATCTGGAGCCGAGCGATCGCAACCTGCATTTGCTCGGCCACCTGAATAGCTCCCTGGGCATCTGTTTGGGGTAGGATAGCAACAAATTCCTCACCGCCATAGCGGGCAACCAGATCAGAGGGGCGTTTGAGGGTCGTGTGAAGGGCTTGGGCAATTTGCCTAAGGCAATCGTCTCCAGCCAAATGACCATAGGCATCGTTGTACTGTTTAAAGCAGTCAATGTCGCAGAGGATCACCGATAAGGGGGTCTGATCCCGTGTCATCTGCCGCCATTGATAGTCGAAATAGACATCAAACCGACGGCGATTTGGAATCTGAGTTAAGCCATCCAGGTCGGCCAGACGCAAGGTTTCATTTAGCTTGAGTTGCCATTGAGCATCCACTACATCTCCATGTTCCATGATGGTCTGGACAATTATTTCCAGATCATCCCGTTCCCTGGAAATTATTTCCAGGAGGGTCTGAAGCATAACCTCTGCTCGTTTTCGTTCGACTATCTCAGCACTCAGTTGGATATTTGTAGCGTGCAATTGTGCTTCGATAAAGTCCCCATGTTCTGCTGTTGTGGATAGGGCCAGATGTAAATCGTAGTTCTGCTGCCTCAAACGCTCATTTTCACGCTGTAAACGGTCAATTTCAACTCTTAAGTGGGTCTCTGAAGGCTCAAGCCTTTCCTGACCATATCGTTCTCCTTGATTTGAAAGCATGAACTCCGCCCCAGTTGCAATTGGAATGGCTCAAAGGACCCATTGTGGCTCTGATCAAAGATACCCTTCATCTTGATCATAAAGTTAGTTCTGGATGAAAGCTTGCAGGGTAACATACCCTGTCATGCTGGTGTATTTCATGATCACGTTTCAGTTTCAGTAACTTAGCTTCCTGAAGCTGAATTCTGACGGTAGAACGAAAGTATTCAGTCTTCCCTATTGTTCCCCTCCAATCTATGAGTTATCCCAAGCGTCCGGCTATTCAAACGATCGTCCTGTTGGGTTATGCCCTCCTCCTGGGAACCCTGGTGGCCTGCAATGCGGATCAGGCTAGCAAAACTGGCCGCTCCAATTCTGCTCCTTCTGCACCGCCTGTTGGCGTGCCTTCTCCAGCCGCCCAGACCCTCCCTGGAACCACTACGACCCAGGAGTTGAAGCAGAATCTGGCAGCAAAGCCTCTGGCTGATCAAACCCAAGACCAATTACCGGAAAGAACGTCAGGAGAACAATACAGCACCATTCAGGATAACCCCTTCCAGCGCGCCAGCACGAACCCCCTCTCCACTTTCTCCATTGATGTAGACGCGGCTTCCTACAGCAATGTGCGTCGCTTCATCAACGAAGGACAGTTGCCCCCCAAAGATGCTGTCCGGATTGAGGAGATGATCAACTATTTCACCTATGACTATCCCCAGCCCCAGGGCGATCGTCCCTTCACGGTCACGACCGAAGTAGGCACAGCCCCCTGGAATCGGAATCACCGGTTGGTTCTGGTCGGTTTGCAGGGAAAAAGAATGGCCCTAGAGAGTTTACCCCCCAGTAACCTGGTGTTCTTGATCGATGTTTCCGGCTCGATGGATGCTCCCAACCGGCTGCCCCTAGTGAAGTCTGGACTGCGCCTACTGGTAAACGAACTACGCGCCAGCGATCGGGTGACGATCGTCGTCTACGCTGGTAACGCCGGAGTCGTCCTCCCGCCCACCCCCGGCAACCAGAAAGAGGCGATTCTGGCAGCCCTCGATCGATTGCAGGCAGGGGGTTCCACGGCAGGGGGTGAAGGAATTCAACTGGCTTACAAGCTGGCCAAAGAGAACTTCCTCAAGACGGGGAATAACCGGGTAATCCTGGCCACCGATGGGGATTTCAATGTGGGAATTTCCAGTGATGCCGAGCTCGTGAACCTGATCGAACAGAAGCGCAATGAGGGCGTTTATCTGACCGTGCTGGGCTTTGGCATGGGCAACCTGCAGGATGCCAAGCTGGAACAACTGGCCGACAAAGGTAACGGCAACTATGCCTACATTGATAGCTTGCTGGAAGCCCGTAAAGTCTTCGTTAAAGAGCTGGGATCCACCCTGTTCACGATCGCCAAAGATGTTAAGATTCAGGTCGAGTTCAACCCCGCCAAAGTCCAGGCCTACCGCCTAATTGGCTACGAAAATCGCATCCTTGCCAGCCAGGACTTCAGTGACGACAAGAAAGATGCTGGCGAGATGGGGGCTGGCCATTCCGTCACTGCCCTATATGAAATTTTGCCAGCAGGTATCAAGAGCGATGTGCCTTTGGCCAAAGAGGCTGCTGTTCAAGACAAGCCCTCCGTGCAGTTCAAAGACAACGAGATCATGGTTGTGAAATTGCGCTACAAGCCACCCCAACAAACCACTTCCCAATTCCTCAGCCAGCTCCTGTTAGACCAGGGCACCCCTCCCAATCCCTCACCTAACTTGCGCTTCTCGGCAGCCGTTGCTGCCTTTGGGATGATCCTGCGGGATTCCCCTTACAAAGGGACCGCCACCCTAGACAATGTGCTGCAACTGGCGCAACAATCCCAGGGCACCGACCTGGATGGTTACCGAGCCGAGTTTATCCGCCTAGTGGAAAAAAGCAAAACCCTCCTATGACAACTCCAGACTTTTCCCGGCAGGGGTATCAAATCCAGCGAGAACTCGGCCACAACCGTAGCAGCGGCAGAGTTACCTACCTGGCCACCCAGTTAGCCACTGCTCAGACCGTTGTCATCAAACAGTTCCAGTTTGCTCGAACGGGGGTTACCTGGTCCGACTATGCTGCCCATGAGCGCGAAATCCAGGTCTTGCAGCAGCTTGACCATCCCAGCATCCCGAAATACCTGAATGCCTTCGAAACCGACGATGGCTTCTGCCTGGTCCAGGAATACAAAAACGCCCCCTCCCTGGCAGAACCCCGTCAGTTCACCCTCCCAGAAGCCGAGCAGATTGCGATCGCCATCCTGCAGGTGCTGGTCTATCTACAACAGCAGCATCCCCCCCTGATCCACCGAGATCTAAAACCAGAAAACATTCTGGTCGATGAGCACCTCAGGGTTTCCCTGGTTGATTTTGGATTGGCCCGTTCCAGTGCAGATGACCTCTCAGCCAGCACCACCGTCAAAGGCACTCTCGGTTTCATGCCTCCCGAACAGTTATTCAATCGGCCCCTGACAACAGCCTCCGATCTCTATGGCCTGGGAGCGACCCTGATCTGCCTTCTGAGCGGCACCCCATCCGCCACGATCGGCTCCTTGCTTGATGACGCCTACCGCCTGAACTTTAAGTCGGTGCTCCCAAACCTGCCGATCGGCTGGACTCGCTGGCTGGAAACATTGACCGCTCCCAACCCCCAACAGCGATACCCAGATGCCGCCACCGCTCTCCAGGCACTGCAGGGCATTGATCAGATCAGACCCGCCAAACGTCCCCCGCTGGCTCTGGCCCTGGGCAGTACCTTTGTGGGCCTGGGTCTGGTTACGATCGCGACCGGCGGGTTGATCGGCTGGCTGACAATGCGCCCACCAACCCTGACTCCGATCGGACCCGGATCAGCCGTGCAAGAGTTGAAAACTACAGGCCACTGTGCAGGCTGTAACTTACAGGGAGCAGACCTGAGAGGGCTGGACCTGCGCAGTGCCGACCTCACTAACGCCGATCTACAGGGGGCTGACCTTCGGGGTGCAGATTTGCGTGGGGCTTACCTGAAAAATGCCAACCTGACGGGTGCCAGGCTGGAAACTGCCAATCTCTCCAGTACTGACCTGCGCGGGGCCACCCTCCCCGATGGTTCTGTCCATCCGTAAGGGTTACGATCGCCGCACCAGATTAATTGCAAACTCTCGACCCATCCCCTGAAACATCGCCATGTGAATCCACAACATAGCCAGGGGTTCCAGTAACCGGGCGATCGTCAATCCTCCAGCATCGATCGCCTCAAATCCGATTGCCTCTGCCAGTCCCATGACCTGTTCCTTGGCGGACAGATCATCGCCACAGATGAATGCCGTAGCCCGTTGCGATCCGAAAGTCAGATTCTCGAGGACATTCGCGCCAATGTTGTTGAACGCCTTGACGACCCTGGCCCCTGGTGCCCACTTCGCAATCTCCTCAGCGGCAGAGGTGCTGTGCCCGATCGTCAGCCCCTGAGATAGTCCTGCCATCCCCATTGCAATCGGGTTTGTACAATCCACCAGAATCTTACCGGTCAGATCTCCAGCGGCAGCGATCGCATCCTGAGTTGCCTCCCAGGGCGTCGTCAGGATCACAATTTCGGCCTGCTCTGCGGCCTCTCGAACTGTGGCAGCCTGGACTTTCCCGCCTGTTGCAGCGATCAATTCCTGGACTTTTGAACTCTGGGGATCCCGCACGCCAAAAATAACGGTATAGCCCTTCTGAGCCAGGATCTTGCCCAGTGTCCCCCCCACGCTACCAGAACCGATAATGCCAATACTCATGGTTGTTTGCTCTCCCACCTGCTTACTCTTCCATGATGAAATTGGCTCTCTCATTTGTCCAATGGATTATTAATATAGAAGATATTCGTTGTATCAATCTTGCATTGAATTCCCACTTCTGGGCAAACTCTGAATAGTCTTCTGAACTTACCCCTCATCCTTACTTATGCAACTTAACCGTAACTTAGCCTTGGCCCTACTTCCTATCGCCGGAATCATGCTTGCCTCTCCTCCAGCAAACTCCTCCCAGGAAGTGCTGCTGGCCCAAAAGATACACAATTACTGCCGCCCTGGTGAAAGCATGTTCCTGGCACTGGAAACTAAAAGCTTTCTGATTAACATCTGTGGTGGAGATAATCCCTATTCTTATGTCGGTGTAGAGAAGCGGAATCGGAAGAACAATATCCGTCTGGCCTTGAGTGACTATGATGCCCAGGGAACTTACTTTGAGGCCCGTAATGGCGAATATACCTACATCCTGGCTGAGACCCCCAAGGGTAAGTTTCTAACGGTCTCTAAGGGAACCCGTGAGATCCTGCGGGAGCCTGTGCTGAGAGGTTGGTAAGTAAGTAGACCTGGGAGCTTTTCTAGCGGTTCAGCAACTGATGCATCAGGATTTCCAGTTGTTTGAGAGCTAAGGGTTTAGCCAGATATTCTGTCGCCCCTGCCTCCAGACATTTTTCCCGATCGCCCACCATGGCTAAGGCGGTCAGGGCAATGACCGGAATATCAGCCACCGTTGGGTCTGATCGAATCTGGCGAATGGCCTCTAGCCCATCGACTCCTGGTATTTGGATGTCCATCAGCACCAGATCCGGATGTTGAGTCCGAGTCAGGTCGATCGCCTGCTGTCCATCTATCGCCAGGATGAACCGGTAATTTCGGCCTTCCAGGTAGCTGGAAATCGTCTCCACATTGGCCTCATTGTCTTCAGCTAGCAAAATCAGAGGGGAACGCCCAGATGGGCTCGGAACGGCCCCTGGCAGAGACTGAGATGGCGTGGCTATAGCAGGCACATGGACGGGGAGATTGGCTTCATTTAAGGGGCAGGTTCGATCTGGAATCCGGACCGTAAAGCAACTACCCTGCCCCAATTCGCTCCGAACGGTGACGGCTCCTCCATGCAATTCTGCAATTCGTCGTACCAGGGATAGGCCCAGTCCGGTCCCACTATACTGACGGTTCAGGCTACTATCAATTTGCATAAAGGGCTGAAACAGTTTATTGAGGTCCTCAGCAGCAATGCCAATCCCTGTGTCTGTGACAGAAAACAGGACCCAGGAATTCGATGTTGGCATGTTCGCCAACGACTCCATCTGATAACTCGCCTGGCGACTCACTTCCAGCGTTACCGATCCACCTTCCGGCGTAAACTTGATCGCGTTGTTGAGTAAGTTAATCAGCACCTGGCGGAGCCGACGATCGTCAGCTTGAATCTGGCCAATGTCTTGTGGAATCTGGCTGCTGAGTTGAATCTTCTTTTGGATGGCCATCTGTCGCACGAAGGTCATACTTGTGTCACAGAGGTTGCGGATGAACACCTCACCCATTTCCACTTCGAGCTTGCCAGACTCAATTTTAGATAGATCAAGGATGTCGTTAATCAGCTCCAGAAGATGCTTGCCGCTGCGTTCAATGGTCGCGATCGCCCTCATCTGGCGATCGTTGATCGAACCAAACACCCCATCCTGTAAGCCTTCTGACATCCCCAAAATGGCGTTTAGAGGGGTGCGCAGTTCATGACTCATGGTAGCCAGAAATTCATCCTTCAGGCGCGTGGCATAGGCCAGGTGCTCATTAGTCTGGCGTAACTGCGCTTCGACCTGTTTGCGATCAGTGATATCCGTCAGGGTGCCGATGTAACCCACCTGGATCCCCTCAGCGTCTGTTTCAGGCAGAACTTGGTTATAGGTCCAAATAATTCTCCCGTCAGTGTGAACATGTCTACACTCGATCTGATAGCCTTCCCCCAATCCGATGCCATGCTCAAACTTGTTGGCCCAATCCTGCAAAATCTGGGCCTGATCTTCTGGATGCAGGGTCTGGAAACAGCCTGTGCCCAGGGCAGACTCTGGAGGTCTCCCCATCATTTCCGACCAGCGATTGTTGACATAGGTACAATGCCCCGCCGCATCCAGTTGGAAGATGGCAACAGGGGAGGCTTCAGCCAGCGTTGCATAGCGGCGTTCACTCTCCCGCAAAGCGGCTTCTGCCTGCTTCTGATGGGTAATGTCATAGTTGATGCCAATCATCCGCAACGGGTTGCCCTGCTCATCCCGTTGCACCAGACCCGCTGCTTTCAGGAAATGGATGCTGCCATTTGGATGAACAACCCGAAATTCCAGGTCAAAGTCTTTTTCTCCCTGAACGGCCTGTTCCAAGGCGGTTTCTACCCCTGGAACATCCTCAGGATAGATACTGTTGAGCCAGAACTCGCAGGTCCTCTCAGGCTCAAAGGGGGGCACCCCGTACAGTTCGTGCATACGATCGTCCCAGATCCGCACGTTATTCACGATGTCCCATTCCCAGGTTCCGATCGCCCCAGATCGAAGGGCCAGGGCAAGCCGATCAGAAAGGTTCCGCAATCGCTCCTCGGCCAGCTTACGCTCAGTAATATCGGTTTCAGACCCAACCATGCGGGTCGGATTGCCTGCGCTATCCCACAGTGCCTGGGCCCGATCCAAGATCCACATGTAGGAGCCATCCTGACGTTTCACCCGGTATTCTTCTCGAAAAAAGGGAGTCTTGCGGGCAAAATGGTTCGCAATGGCCTGCATCACTCGATCGCGATCGTCAGGATGAATCTGATTGGGCCATTCTTCCAGGGAGTGAGTCATCCCATCAGCCGAGAAGCCCCGCATCTCCTTCCATCGGCTTGAGAAGAACACCTGATTGTTCTGCACATCCCAGTCCCAGATTCCATCATTACTCCCCCGCAGGGCCAGTTGCCAGCGTTCCTCACTTTCTTGTAACGCAGCAGTACGTTGTTCAACCCTAGCTTCCAACTCTTGATTCAACCTGTACAGGGCAGCTTCTGCCCGTTTGCGCGTAGTAATGTCCTCAATCACACCAATAAAATATTCTGGTGCCCCCCAAGGATTTCTGACGAGCGAGCCGGTCAGGTTAATCCAGACAATCGATCGATCCTTACGGATATATCGTTTTTCGATCGCATAGGTCTGGATTTTACCCGCTAGTAGTTTTTGACTCTGCTTCAAGTCGTTGACCAGATCATCCGGGTGGGTGATTTCCTGAAATGTCAGACCCTGAAGTTCCGCTGCAGTATAGCCCACGATATCGCAGAACCGCCGGTTGAACCGGATGAACTGTCCATTGGGGGCGACATGGGTAATCCCGACTGCAGCTTGCTCAAAGGTGCTGCGAAATCGTTCTTCGCTCTCCCGGAGTACGGCTTCGGTGCGCTGACGTTCGGCCAGTTCTACTTGGGCCTGCTCAAAAGCACTGGCCTGCTGAATGGCGATCGCAATCTGCACAGCCAGTTGTTCTAGAAAATCCGGTTCCTCCGGTCGCCAGTGGCGAGCAGCCGCACAATGCTGCGCAACCAGCAGACCCCACAATTGCGCCTTGACCAGAATGGGGACCACTAGAATGGCCTTGACTTCAAACTGTTCCAGGAGGTTGATATGACAATTCGTTAAATCAGCCTGATAAATGTCGTCAACAATCTGTTTCCGGCCCTGTTGATAAGCTGTAGCCCCACCCCGCTCCTGGAAGTAAGTATCCTCAATGTGAGATCCCAATGCTACGGCCCAACCTGGCAAGACAGACTCAGCCACAACGGACCCACTCATATCCGCATGGAATTGATAGACCAGGACTCGATCGGTCTGGAGGAACTGGCGGACCTCGATGGCCGTGGTATGTAGAATCTCATCCAGATGAAGGGATTGGCGAATCCGCAGGGCGATCGCCCCAATGAGCCGCTGTTGCTCCTGGCTATATTCAACCTGACGCGCCAGTTGCATCCGCTCGATCGCGCGGTGAATCGTTTGCTGCAGCAGTTCAGGGGTTAGTTTATCTTTGACCAGGTAATCCTGAGCCCCACTCTTCATGGCATCGATTACCGTATCCGGATCACTTTGCGCGGTCAAAATAATAACGGCAGATTGAGTACTATTACGATACTTTCTCAACTCTTGCAAAAACTCTAATCCATTTTGATCGGGCAACAGCAAATCCAGCAGAATCAGGTCTGGCACTTCCTGCTGGCACCAAGCTGCTGCCGCTATTGCAGTTTCAAACTCCACAATCTGGTAGGTGTACAGGCTATCCCACCTTAAGAACCGACGATAGAGTATTCGAGCGTCTGCACAATCTTCAATTAGTAATAGGGTCAAGGCGTTGCGATCGCTCATAGGACACTCACTTTTTCCAGCAGCATAGAACCAGGAGTATCGTGAGGGAGTAACACCATAGCGGGAAACTGGTCACTCAATTTACAGAATTGGTAGACTCCCTACGGAACTCAACACAGCCTTTCTGAATAGTGGGTTTCGCCCAGATGTATCCACACTCAACAACTCCTTTCTGGCTTCTGCCCCTCCTACTGACAACCTTCTTTATGGCCAAGATAACCCAGCCAGAAATAAAAAACGCAGAGAGAAATACGGATATCATGGCCAGAAGCTTTGAAAGAAAAATAGATACAATTGCTTAGATTTACCCCTTAGGATTGTGGATTAAATAACCTGGATTTCTTTAGCCCCAACCCCCAACCCCTCCCCCTCTCCCAAATTTGGGAGAGGGGGAGGGGCAATCAGGAGTTTGACACTTTATTTAATTCTCATTCCTTAACTATTATCTTTGAAGTCAACTGGCTAGTTTCCAGGAGTGTAGCGAAAGTTTATAACGATGGTTTCAGAGTAAATTGCATTTTCATTAAGTCGAGGGTGGGGACCATTCCCACCGTAGGGGGCAACCCTCCTGGTGCTTCTTTGTACCTCATCTACCCGGAAATCGCTATACTTTTCCTCGTAGGTATCCGACCTGGAAGATGGAGAGGACCGCGTGGCAGAGATGGCTAAACACCCAGAGCAATGCACCCTGGCAGTCTTATCCGCTCTGAGTTACCGGGCTGGAGAACTGAATCACTACCTCCAGGAAATTGCTGTGAGCATGAGCGAACTCACAGGCGTGGATTGGTCTGTCGTTACGTTTTGCCAGGATGGCTCAGAACGGCTTCTGGCAAGTTCCATCGATCTGGGGGAGTCTATCCATCAGGTTTATCAGTTACACGGGACCCTGACAGGGACCGTGGTTCAAACGGGGAACTGCTTGGTGGTGGAAGATGCGACGGTTTGCCGGGAATACGGAAAGGCACCCGATGGCTACCGGGCTTACCTGGGGGTGCCCCTGCGTACTCCTGAGGGAAAAATCATTGGTACAATCTGCTCCTTCCACCAACACCCCCGTCAATTTACGGCTGAAGAAGTTCAGTTGGCCGAAATTTTTGCCGAACGGGCTGCAACCGCGATCGATAACTATCAGCTTTACCAGCAACAACAGTACATTAACGAACAGTTGCAGGCCGAGGTCCGGGAGCGTCAGGAAGCAGAACAATCCCTGCGGGAGAGTGAGGCCCGATTTCGGGCTCTGATCGAACAATCTGTGGATGCGGTGTTTGTGCTGGATCCGAGCGGTAGATTTCTAGATGCAAATCCCCGTGCTCTGGAAAATCTGGGCTATAGCTGGGAAGAACTGCTAACCCTCTCGGCACCCGATGTCCAGAAACGGCTTCCTCCTGGTGGATTTGCGGCTGCCTGGGAGCAGATGGCTGCTGGCCAGATTGTAGTGGTGGATGGTCTTCACCAGCGGAAAGACGGTAGCACTTTTCCGGTTGAAGTTCGGGGTGGCGCAGTGCTGTGGGGAAGACGACAGGTGGCTCTGGCGATCGCCCGTGATATTACGGAACGGAAAGAAGCGGAAGTTAAACTGCGCCAGAGTGAAGAGCAACTGCGCCAGATTGCGGAAAACCTGGAACAGGTGTTTTGGATGTATTCCCAAGCGGGCGAGCCCATTTATATCAGTCCTGCCTTTGAGAAAGTCTGGGGGTATCCGATCGAGGCCTGGTATACCGATCCAAAATTATGGTGGAAAGTGATCCATCCTGAAGATCGGGAGCGCGTCTATAATGCCTACTACCATCGTTGTGAAGACCGCTTCGATGAGGAGTACCGGATCATTCGCCCAGATGCTTCAGTGCGCATCATTCGGGATCAGGCCTTTCCGATTCGAGACGAGAACGGAAAGATTTATCGCATTGCGGGCATTGCAGAAGATATTACAGGCCGCAGGCAGAAAGAACAGGACATGGTGAAGGCGATCGCCTCTCTAGCAGAAGTCGGCGAACTGGCAGCCATGATTGTGCATGAGATCCGCAATCCCCTGACCACAATTCTGATGGGCCTGAACGCCTTTAACCGCCTGGACTTGCCAGACCCGATGCGGGAACGGTTGGCCCTCTCCCTGGATGAGGCCGAGCGGTTGCGGAATTTGCTCAGCGAAATTCTACTCTATGCCAGACCCCAGACCCTCCAGCGATCGGCCCTGGAGCTGAATCAATTCATTGCGGAAATCCTGGAGCCAATTCGAACGATGCCCACTGCCCTGAACCGTCGGATTGAATTTATCCCCTCGCCCCAGCCAGTTTCCATTCTGGGGGATAAGGATAAGCTGAAGCAGGTGTTTATCAACCTGGTTGACAATGCCTGTGATGCGGTAGCAGAGGGAGAACCGATCACTTGGACGATCGTGCCGGATCTACCGAATCAACAGGTCATCCTGCAGGTTCATAATGGTGGCCCCCCTATCCCTCCAGAGATACTTCCCAAGTTAACAAAACCGTTTTACACCACCAAGCCTACGGGAACTGGATTGGGGCTGGCGATCGTGAAACGTATCGTGCAGGCCCATGATGGGGAGTTGATCCTAGCTTCCTCCGCTGCTGCAGGCACAACAGTGAGTGTGAGGATACCAATGAGCGAATCTGATGGCCAACTTTGAATCTAGGAGATTGACCTGATGTACGGTGTTCAAGTGCTCCGTCACCTTGCGATCGTTGGCCTGCTCGGATGGGGTCATCTTCCCCTGTCTGCCCCCTCCCCTTCCCCCTCTAGCACCGTGAGTCAAGTCAACCCCATAACTCCGATCGTCCGCACCAGAGCTGACCTGAAACGCTTTGATCAGCAGCGGG
Organism: Leptolyngbya sp. 'hensonii'; assembly: GCF_001939115.1. Classification (GTDB taxonomy): domain Bacteria; phylum Cyanobacteriota; class Cyanobacteriia. The sequence goes on from NZ_MQTZ01000056.1 coordinate 24,047, forward strand.
TGAGATTGTTGGGACGGTATGAACGCTTCCAACCGCCCCGATCGACCCGGCCCAGTTCATCCTCCCGTCCCGAGATTGAACCCATGACTGGAATTGCGGATTTCAAGCCAGTCAGCCGACCCTATGGACCTGCTCAAATTGTGCTGCAGGATGGTTGGCGCGTCTTTATCTTCCCGCTGTGGAATAAGCAATCCCTGCGTTCTCCCGATGAACTGGAAGATTACGATGCCAAAAATGTCGAAGTCATTGGCATCGTGCAATGGGAACAGGGCAATCATCCTGCTCTGGCCCAATCTGCCCGACTGATGGGGTCCACCATCAGCCTGGAGCAACTCCAACTGAATCTACAGGAAAGTAAGCTCTACGATCCGAGGTCGATCGTGCGGGTGCTGCAGGTTATCCCCCAGACGCCCGTGATTGCCCTGAAATCCTGGCAATTTGTCCAGCAGCGGGATCAACCCGGCCCCTCTGAACGGTGGCAAGTGGCGCGGGACTATAGACTGGAGATGACAGGAGCCCTGCCTACCTTTGAAGCTGGCTGGCAGCAGAAGTTTCCTGATCTGGCCAGTGACCCTTACACCCTGACCCTATTTCGCGGAATTCCCAGACCTGCGACCCCAGCGCCTAAACCTGGCCCGCGTGGGGAACAATCTGCATTTTCGACCGGGGCAGAACCCAATCATGTGATCGGATTCCATCTCCAGTACTCTGCCATCCAGACAGGGATGCTGCGCCCTGGTGGGCTCCCCTCCACCTTACTGCCCACCCTGAAAACGGTGGCGAGAGCGTGCTTGGGGGCCACAGAGCCTGAGGTGCAAGCGCTGGATCAGCTCCTGCCTGGGGTAGTGCAACCGGCGATCGAGGGCAAGACAGACGTGACCGTGGAACAGCCTGGTCCCCCCGTGCCACCCCCCTTAAAACCCCTATCCATTTCTGTGGTTGCCCAAATGGATGCATCCTATCATCTGAAGATCAGCCTCTGGCGTCAGGATACCGTGGAATCCCGGCGGATATACTGCGACCTCGAACCTCGCAATACGCGCACTCCATAGGACCTCAGAATCTGGAACCAACACCTGATCGAGTCAGTTCATTGCGATCTCCGGCTGCATGAAGAAGTCGAAGATCGCAAGACTCAGAGTCTGGTTGTAGCATAGAGTCTCTGTAAGGTATCCCTGATGCTTTTCCCATAATGAGGATCAACAGACCACCGCCCTGCGAGAGACTCTAAATCGGAAGCCACTCCCCGCTTAACCAGGGAAAATCGAGGATCGACGATCGGGGGTTTATTCACAGGTTCAGTGCTGGCATAAGCTTTCAAATGTTGGATGTGCGCTTTAATGCCAGTTCCCATGTCGAAGAAAGAGGCAAACTGAACCCCACTGCCTATGGTTCCGAGACTGCAGAAATTGTTTTGATTGGGCCTGACATCACCACCAAATTTCAAATACCGGGTTTCCAGGCACATCTGACAGAAAGCGATATCGTGGTTAACGCCTTCCAGAGCAGCTTCCTCAATGTACATTTCAGCAATTCCCAGGAATTTAGTGATATAGTCGCCACCATTGGCGTCTTTGAGAAAGCTGGTGAGTTCAAAGGCAGAAGCCCGGCCCTGTCCCATAATTTGGGTTGGCAAGCTCAGCCGCTGATGGGAGCTGAGAATGGTGGTTTTGGTGTTGCTATTCCAGCGGACAGAAATCCCGTAAGACTGCAGGTCGATCGCTTTGATATAAACTACGCCACCGTAGCCCACCCGCACAATGGCAGGGGATTCAGACAAATCGATCCCTAAATTATCAGCCAGATCAATCGGAACATAGGAATTACTGTTCACTAGAATCCCCCGATCTTCGTAAATCCGGCCATTCAGCTCAATATCCGTTGTAGGATTTTTGGCGGATAAAGGTCCCCCGTTTCTGCTTCTGACATCCAATTCGAAGGCAATCAGGGCATCTGCTATGCCTTCGGCAAAAATAACTCGACTGCTGTTTAAAGTGTGGATATCAATACCGTTGTCTATAAAGCCGATTTTTAATAGCAGGGAAGGAATTCTGACCTGGCGACAAAAGCTGAGACCATTGAGAGGCGTGTAAGGTGGAACATCTGGCTTCACTCCCTGATCCGCAATTCCCAGGGGACCGACTCGATTTAAGTAAGTCTCCAGAAAGGTTTGGGCGTCTTTCTGGCGTTCCAGATTCAGATGGGGATGAAAAACCTCAGCCCCCTTACTCCCATCCTGAATTTCCAGGGCCACATCACCGGGCAGAGCTCGGTAGTTAATCCAGTCGATCGTGGAGCGAACATCCAAAACATCAGGCACAATAAAGTAATCCTGGATCTCGATCAGGCCGCGCAGCTTCAACTCTCGAATCACCAGATCACGAGTATGAATGATCTCCTGGGCTGGGGATGTTCCTCGAATGGTCGCTGAGGCAAGCTCTCCAGTACAATAACCCGCTGATATAAAGATTCTTCCCATTCTCATATACCCTCACGAACCCTGGAAAAGCCTGCTTCAGATTAGGCTTCCGCCAGAAATGAGCTTACTTTATGCTTTGGTTAACCTGGGAAAGGTCAGCAAAAGTCACCTTTTTAAATTAAGAAAATAGGGATAGGGGGTATATTGAGAAGAAATATAGCTAGAAAATATACTGAGAAAAAGGTTCAGTACTTGAGGAAGATACTAGTATTTACCGCAGACCAAACCAGGTACAGCGTTAATTTCCTAAGGCGTGCAGGCGATGGACGTTGAACGGGCTATAAATCTCGTCGAAGAAATTTTGCACAGACCGTTAACTGAGTTTGAGCAATTTATTTTACGGGGCGTCTGGGCAGGAGAAACTTACAAAAACATCATTGCCAAAGCCAGGAAACCTAACGGGGAACCCTACAGTGAAGGGCATGCCCGGACTGAGAGTGGTGAACTCTGGAGGCAGCTCACGGAGGCCCTAGGAGAGCAGGTCAAGAAAAACACGCTTAAGCGCGTGCTGGAACGTTATGAGCAACAACCTGGCCTGATCAGTATAGCGCCTGTTTCTCCGATCGGACCTTATCTCAATTTGCAGGATGCTCCAGATATTCCTGTTTTCTATGGTCGAACAGAAGAACTAACGACGCTGAAAACCTGGCTGCTTCAGGACAAGTGCCGGTTGGTTGCGCTTCTAGGCATGGGGGGTATTGGTAAGACAACATTGGCTGTCAAACTGGTAGAGTCTCTGGAGAACCAGTTTGAAGTTGTACTCTGGCGATCGCTCCTGAATGCCACCCCCCTGGAAGAAATTCTGACGGATTGGATTAAGGTTTTATCAGGCCAGCAAGAAACTCAGTTCCCTGAAAATCTGGAGGCCGCCCTGGCCCGCCTGCGTCATTATCTACAAAGCCGACGCTGCCTTCTAATTCTGGATAATGTAGAGACAATCTTCAGCAGTGGCCGATTTACGGGTCAATATCGCCCCTCCTACGAAGCCTATGGCAAGCTATTTGAGCAAATTGGTGGAACGGCGCATCAGAGTTGCCTCCTGATCACCAGCCGTGAAAAACCCAAAGAAATTGCCCGTTTGGAGTCCAAAACTCGTCCAGTGCGATCGCTGGCCCTGAAAGGGCTCACCCTAATTGAAGGGCAACAGATCTTTGCTGAAATTGGAGATTTTGTCGCTTCTGAGGCGGACTGGATCGAGTTAATGCAGCGCTACAACGGCAACCCTCTGGGCTTAGAAGTGGCTGCAAAATTTATTGCGGAGTTCTGTGCTGGAAAAATTCCGCAATTTTTGCAACAGGGAAAGTTGGTTCTGCCGGACCTGCTGGAGCTTCTGGATGCTAATTTTGAACGACTCTCTGACGAAGAACAGGAAATTGTTTACTGGCTTGCTATCAATCGCGAGCCCGTTGCGATCGCAGACCTGCAAACCGATATATTTAATCCCTTCACCAGAGACCAAATTTCCCAGTCTCTGCAATCCCTCCAGCGTCGTTGGACCTTAGAACCAGTGGGCGATCGCCTGACGCTGCAACCCGTACTGATGGAATATGTGACGAACCGTTTAAATACTCAGGTGGTTGAAGAAATTTGTTCTGGAAAAGTCAAGTTACTCAACCGTCATCCCTTACTAAAGGCGATTACGAAAGAATACATTCGGGAATCTCAACGTCGCCTGATTGTGCAACCTGTGGTTGAAATGGCCATATCCCGTCTGGGGAATCAGACTCGCCTGGAAAGCCAACTCAGGCAGATGCTTTTTAGTCTGCGCACGGGAACTAATGCCCTCCCAGGATATGCAGCGGGTAATATTCTCAATTTGTTATGTTTCCTGCAGACGGATTTGCGAGGATATGACTTTTCCCATCTGGCCATCTGGCAAGCCTATTTACAGGATGCGACCCTGCACCATGTGAATTTTACCCAGGCCCATTTTGCTAAATCTGTCTTTACTCAAACCTTTGGCAGTGTCCTATCGGTTGCCTTCAGTCCGGATGGTGCAATGATGGCGACTGCCAATGCCAATGGCCACATCAATCTTTGGTGTGTTGAAGATGGGCAGCATTTGTTGACCTGTCGGGGCCACAAAAGCTGGATTCGCAGAATTGCCTTCAGCCCCGATGGTACTCGCATCGGCAGTTCCAGCGATGATCAGACGATCAAGATCTGGGATGTCCAGAGTGGGGCCTGTTTATTGACGATCGATGGTCAGGGTTATATTCCCCGCTCTGTGAACTTCAGCCCGGATGGTCGGATGCTGGCCAGTGGTGGAGATGATCAGATCGTTCGCCTTTGGGATGCTCAGAGCGGTCATTGCTTACAGGAATTCAAAGGCCATGGGAATTGGGTGATTGCCGTTGTATTTCGGCCTGATGGGAAACGGCTGGCCAGTACCAGTGTGGATCAAACCATCCGGATTTGGGACATTGAAAGGGGTGAGTGTCTGCATGTTCTGACCGGACATTATGGCTGGATTGTGCCCGCAGCGTTCAGTCCTGATGGGCAGCGATTAGTGTCAGGTGCTTTTGATCAACAGGTCAAAATTTGGGATGTGGAAAGTGGCACATGTCTCCAAACCTTGTCCGGCCATTCCGGCTGGATCTGGACAGTTGGATTTAGTCTGGATGGCCGACGTATTGCTAGTGCAGGGATTGATCAAACCTTGCGGATTTGGGATGCGGAAAGTGGAGTCTGTTTGCATGCTTTGAGAGAGCATACCCAGCAGATTTGGGGGGTTGCCTTTCATCCCGATGGCCAGAGACTGGCAACCGCCAGTGATGATCAAACGATTCGCTTATGGGATATTAATGACGGTCGTTGTCTAGCCGTGATTCGAGGCTATGGCAACTGGGTCCGCTCTGTCGCCTTCAGTCCTGACAGCCAATCCCTGATCAGTGCGCACAAAGATAATACTGTGCGCATCTGGGAGATTCAAACGCAGAAATGTGCGCGGGTTCTCCAGGGTCATGCCCATTCCGTGCTGGCTGTGGCCTATGCCCCCGACGGGAGTAAACTGGCCAGTGCCGGAGAGGACCGCACCATCCGCATCTGGCACGTCCCCCATTACAGTTGTCAGCATGTGCTGGGAGGGCATGAGGCGGAAGTCTGGGCGCTGGCCTTTAATAGCTATGGCGATCGTCTGGTCAGCGGCAGTTTTGACAGAACCGTGAGAATTTGGGATGCCCATAGTGGCAACTGTCTGCAGGTTTTGCAAGGGCACCAGGATCGCATCGGATCCGTGGCCATGAATCCTGCCGGTTCCCTGGCTGCCAGTGGCAGTGAGGACCACACGACTCGGATCTGGGATGTGGCCAACGGAACCTGTTTGCACATCCTGGGGGATCATAGCAATCGGGTCAGAGCTGTAGCTTTCAGCCCTGACAGCCAGTTCCTGGCCAGTGGGAGTTTAGATGGCACCATCAAGCTCTGGGATGTTTTTACAGGGCAATGTATCAAAACCCTGATCGGGCATGAGAGCTGGATTTTGACCGTGGCCTTCAGTCCCGATGGGGAATACATCGTCAGCAGCGGTTGTGATCAATTGGTAAAGCTGTGGTCTCTCCAGGATGATGTCTGTATTAAGACCCTGCGTGGGCATAAAAATTGGGTCTGGTCGGTTACCTACAGCCCGGATGGTCACATGATTGCCAGTGCCGGTGAGGACGAAATGATCAAACTCTGGCACAGTCGCACAGGAGAGAATCTGGCAACGTTTCAGACGGAACGGCCCTACGAGGGCATGGTGATTACGGGGGCAACCGGGTTGACGGAAACTCAGAAGATCACCCTGCAAAATTTGGGTGCGATCGACCATCCAACCCCTGCCCTACCTGAAATCTCCCGCCTCAAACTGGATTCTGCTTACCCAACTTCCCAGCCTGACTCGTTATTATCTGATTCGTTCTCTGATTACCGAGACTCATCGAATTAAAGCATCTCTCCCTCCAGCCTCCCGTGCATACCAAACTTTTCGCAGGAGGTATTGATGAAGGAAGTAGGAAGGCAGGGTTCCTTTAATCCTCTGTTGCAAAATTTAGTGTTCATAATCATAGAACGCCGGTACAGTAATTAATATTTCTGCTAGATAAAATTTTCTGAGCCTTTGCATTCTATAAAGTGGAAATATTGGTATTTTTGTACTATATTTCCACTTAGGCTACCTTGCATACCCAACCAGGATTAAGGGTGGGTTAAGCGCTCTTGCGCTCATTTCTGGACTTACCCCGGCCCTGTGGCCCCCTCCTGGGAGGGGATTTAATCACGGTAGTTGATTCAACCTGTCCTGACTCGATCTTGCACCAGATTCTATACCCATTCCCAATCCATGAGGGCAGTTTTCTATGGTCTTTGCACCCATGTCAACCCTTAAATCGTTTATTCCGAAGTCACTGGCTGAGATTCGCGTCAAGGATAAGGAGAAGTACAGGGCTGCTGCTGAAAAGCGGCGACGGGAACATGATGATTTGTGCTTAAATGTGCAAATCTGTGTCTGGACAGCAGATGAACCATTGCTGCATGAGTGGCAAAATAGGGTTCCCCAAGATTGGCAGGAAACGATTACCTTACCCGAGGGTTGGTTATTTTGCTTGCGCCTACAGTCAGAAGCTGCGGACCAATCGGCGCTGCTGGAGTCTCTGCCAGATAGTTTGCGCGATCGCCTGCCTCAAGACTTGCAATTACCCACTGATTTGCAAGGGTATGTCTTCAATATTGCGCCCTTGCCCCCTTCCAGCGAAGCCTTTCCGGCAGATGACCGGATTGTGTTGAATGGGGATGGCATGATTTATCGTCTCGGGTTTGAAGCAGGACAGGCCATCTTAAAAACCCGAATCACCAAGACCGTCTGCTACTACGCCGATCAATTGATGCAGCGAATTCCCAAATCCTGGCCAAACCGCCTGTTCCGCTGGTGGACCAGTTTTCGGGATGGGGGCATTGTGCGAACCAGTTTACCAATGGGGTCCCGGAACCAGTTGAACACTGCTTTTCTGGCTGTTCGGGACCATTTGCTGGTTACCTTTGATGGAGGCCGCCCCCACGAGGTCGATCCGGATTCTCTGGAAATCCTCTCCCCGATCGGCACAATTCACCAATGGAAGCCGCTACTCCTGTTCATGAAGAATGTGCCCCGGTTATTCCGGTATATCTTTCAGCCCTATTCCACAGCAGCCCATCCCGTTTTTGACTTAAGTCCATCTGCCTCTGGAGAGTCCCAATCCAGCCCGGACCCAGCAGATTTTTATATTGCCAACTTTTCTGCTGGTCTTGGCCTAATTAATGCGGTGACCAAGCTCAGGAGATGGTTCAGACAACGGGGCATCTATCTGGGGAGTTGGGGCAGCTATACCCATTTAGTGCGGTGCCGGTTCAATCATGAAATTGAGCATTGGAAGCTTTTAGTTGAGGAACGCAGTCGATTTTCTGAGCAGCCCCGATGCCATCCGGTGGTTTTGGAACAGGCAGCCCACCAGATGGCCATCTCAAGGAATTACATCATTCTCCCGGATGTTTCCTTCAAGATGGAACTCTCTGAGGTCTTTGCACCGTTTGTCTATCTGATTCGCAAACTGTTCAAGAATTTTCCCCGTCTGGTTCCACCCCAGCCCTATACCACCCTCTACATCATCGATCGGCGGAAATTGGGTCAGGGAGGATCGGCAGATGAGCCCAAAGCCATCACCGTGAAAAAGGCTGTCATTCCTTACGAACTGGCCCATTTCGCGATCGATTATGATGACACCGATGACCAGATTACCCTCCATGTCGGCCATACCGATGGTTGGGATGTGACGGAATGGATTCGTCAAGGCGATCGGCGCTGGGATGATCACAGCCCCATGCCCCGGGATCTGTGGGGGATGCAAACCAGCACGACTGATCTGGGATCCCTGGGCCGCTATGTCATTGACGCTCAGACCGGAAATATTGTCAAGTCTGCCATTTTGAGTGACGCAGATAGGAACACCTGGTCCATCTCAGTGTGCTCCCATCATGAACTCTGCCGCGATCGCCCCTCCGTCTCTGAGGAAAAAGTCAAAACCATCTACTGGATGTCCTGGGGATTCACCCGGCAACTGATTCCGCAACGGATCTACAACGCCTACGATGAGTTGCGGGAAAATCGCCTGGTTGCTTTTGATGACCTGCCCCAGGCAGACCAGCCCATGTCCCTGTTGCGGGTAGACACCCAGGCCATGGAGATTACGGATTACTTCCAGTTTCGTCTGGGCTGTTTCGCCCGATCGCCCCAATTTGTACCCAGTGCCCTCCCGCCTGCAGCGGGGCAAGACCCCACCACCCACGGCTATATCGTCTGTGTCGTCCTGGACGATGACATCAAAGACCTGGCAGATCCGGTTACCCAGGAGCCAAAACCCAACGATGAGTTCTGGGTCTTCCATGCGGATGATTTCAAAAACAAACCCATTTATCGGCTGGAGCATCCAGAGGTAACGATGGAACAAACCATTCACTCCACCTGGATACAGTCGATTCAGCCCTCGAATGCAGTGGACCGACAGGCCCGCCGTCGCCAAACTTTAGCAGAGGATTACGATGATGTGTTGAGCGGAAAGTGGAAAACCAAGCAGTTGTTCCAGGGCCAGGGGACTGTCAACGTCTATGATCTCTTTGTCCAGCAAACCCCAGAGCGAGATCTGCCTGATCAGATCCAATTACGCTGAGTCTGCCACTGGCCCGTGGTCCAGGAGGCAATAGGGGCGACTGTAGCTGAGGGGCATTTCCAGACCATGGTTATGGAGCCATTGGGGATCGCTCATGACTGCTTCCAGGTGACCATCATAGACAACCTGTCCCTGGCTCAGGACGATCGCCCGACTGCAAAGTTCGAGGGCCATATCCAGATCGTGGGTGGCGATCAACTGAGTTTGGGGCAGGGTTTGCAGGAGCTGAATCAGTTGCCGACGGGAGCGGGGATCAAGCTGGGCCGTGGGTTCATCAAACACAAGAATCTGAGGTTGCATCGCCAGCACCCCCGCGATCGCCACCCGTTTCTTTTCCCCACCCGATAAGTTACTGGGATTGCGGTGGCCATACTGCTCCAGGTCTAACCCAACGGCCCACAGGGCAGCCTGAACCCTTTGGGACAATTCCACTCCCCGCAGTCCCTGATTGGTTGGACCAAAGCCAATGTCTTCCCAAACAGTGGGCATAAAAATCTGATCATCTGGATTCTGGAACACCACCCCAACGAAGTTGCGAATCTGCTTCAGGTATCTGGGTTCGATCGGCCAATCTCCCACCCGAATACTGCCACGTTGAGGGATAAGAATGCCATTGACATGCAGCAGCAAGGTTGATTTTCCAGAGCCATTGGCCCCCACCAGTGCGACTCGCTCTGTAGCCTGAATTGCCAGGTCAATGCCTCTCAGAGCTTCGGTTCCATCGGGATAGATATAGCTGAGTTTTTCGATCGCGATCGGATTGTGATGCATGGAGCCATTTCATGAAGACATCAGGGGCAGATAAAGGCTTTGCCCGATCAAAACCACCATACTGGTTAGTGAGAATGCCGTAATGTCATACCGGTTTTCGGCAGGACTATTTGGAGCAAAAGGCACTCCGGTATACCCGCGTGAGAGCATGGCCTGGTGAACTCGTTCCCCCCGGTCATAGGTTCGAATGAATAAAATGCCAATCATATTACCGATCAGCAAGCGATGGTGATACCCCTGCCCAGCCATTAAATTGCGGGCCAGCGCGGCCCGGCGCATTGCTGTAAATTCATCCACCAGCACAGCCAGATACCGATACATCGAGGCCAGGATTGCAACCAGTAAGGGGGGGGTCCGAAGCGCCACCATGGCCTGCAAAAGGGATGAAACAGAGGTTGTCAGGGTCAGGATATTGAGCGTCCATAAACTCAAAACAGTTTTGCAGGAGACACTCCCCAGAATAGTCAGTCCCAGGGTGGTGATCGTCAGGGGTCCCCAACTCCAGAGAACGTCTCCGCCGCCTCGAAACAGGGTTCCCAGTAAAATAGTACTAATAAAGGAAAACTCTATTGCCATGCGTCTTAAGAGCACGGACAGGGTAATGCGACTAAACAGGACTAATCCCAGCAGCGGCAGCGCGTAGAAGGCCCAGGTCCACCAATGGCCGTAGGGGGTCAGGACGATGGCAAAGAGCATCTGCAGAGTACAGAGAATGCGGCCACGGGGAGTAACGCGGTGCCAGGGGGTTTGATGGTGGCTATCAATATCCAGATGAAGCACACCGATGTGCAAAAGCATTCTTAGCGTTCCTGGCGGGTAAGGGATATCAGAAGGGCCTGCATCTGGTTTTACCTTAGTTTGCACTGATCTGCCACCAAGGCAAATCGTCAGGTGAAGAATTTTTGCAGATGGCTGGAAAAGCCTGCTTCAGAAGCTTCGTTTCGATGTTGAGCACCAAGCTAAAGGTCATCGGAGGAGTCGGTGTTGTCCCCAGCGGATTCAGGTTCAGAAGAGCGCGTCCGAACAGTCAGTTTTCCCACCCCCCAGGCCAGGCCGAAGGTAGCCAGAGTCCCGATCAATCCAGCGATCGGGGTGGCAACCTGCTCGGGCACATTGCGTAAGGCATATTCATCAAACACCTGATAAAAGGGAAGTTTTTTGGCTGGCGTCTCTTCCACCGCTTTGTCAGCAAACTGCAAGTCTTCTGAGACCCGATCCAGACCATCTGGATCTTTACTGGCAAAGGGCGACAGAAAAACGGCAATTACCAAGGCAATTCCCAACCCTGTCAGAATAAAAACCCGATTTTGAGTTGAAGAGGGATAATTCATAGGTTCACGATCGCTTCATTTCAACGGGAAGACATGGGACGAGGCGACGGAGCGACGGCTCGTCGCGGGGGCAGGTAAATCAAGTCAGGCCGACTGCGCCAGATGAATGAAATCGTAATAACGGTGATCAGAGCCTCGCCCAACCCAATCAGGAGATGCCAGCCCACCATCGCAGTCAAGGCAACATTCAGCGGAGTTGTCCCTGATAGAGCCAGTTCTACAGCACAGACAGCAGCAGCCACCACCACACTGACCCAGGCAGCGATCGCCGACCCAACGACCACGCCCGCAATCCGATTTCGCCCCAGAATGTGACGAATCAGGCTGTAGAGATAGTAGCCGCCAAAAGTTCCAATCAGGCCCATATTAAAAATATTGGCCCCCAGGACAGTCAGTCCTCCGTCATGAAATACCGTTGCCTGGACAATGAACACGACAGTCATCACCAGAGATCCGGCCCACGGCCCCAGCAACACCCCGGCTAGAGTTCCCCCCAGCAGGTGACCCGAAGTTCCCCCTGGAATGGGAAAGTTAATCATCTGGGCCGCAAAGATAAAAGCGGCACAAACCCCCATTAAAGGGACCATGCGATCCTGGTATTCGGCTTCTACTCGTTTCAATGCCATGCCGATCAGGCCAATGGCAATCACCCAGGTCACCAGCAAAACAGGCCCGTTGTTAATAAACCCATCTGGAATGTGCAAAGCCAGATGGGAGGGGTAAATGCGGTTCATCCAGAACCAACTCGCAACTGTAAGAGACTGAATCTCAATCATGGGTAGCTCACTGACCTCAGAAGATACTTGATTTCCAGGAGATTAAACGGCTCAAAGCCTGAGTAAATCTGATCCCCTTACAGAATGCAACCTTTTACATCAGAAAAAAACAATCCTCCTGAGGGGGATAGGTCAGGATTGAAGTATCAATTTCACGTCTGAAAGCTCTAGACTGATAACCCTGACTGCGCTATCATGAAAGACCGTGAGTTTTGAAACCCCTATGCTGCATGCCCAGGAAATTATCCGCGCGATCGAAGCGGAGCAGATGAAAACAAATTTGCCGGATATCTACATCGGAGATACGGTAAAAGTCGGCGTTATTATTCAAGAAGGCGGTAAGGAGCGGACCCAGCCCTACGAGGGTGTAGTCATTGCTAGACGAAATTCTGGCAGCAATATGACGATTACCGTCCGACGGGTTTTTCAAGGGGTTGGCGTTGAGCGGGTCTTCCTGATTCACTCCCCCCGGATTGAAAGTATTAAGATATTGCGTCGGGGGCGGGTCCGTCGCGCCAAGCTTTTCTACCTGCGCGATCGGGTCGGCAAGGCCACTCGCGTCAAGCAGCGGTTCGATCGCAGCCTGTAGTCTTTCCTGTCCCTTCAAGCACAAACCACTTGCGGCCAAATACGCTGCCGAATGTAGCACTAAATATTACATTAAGTGTTACATTTGATGTTATACTAATTGTTATCCTAAGTGTTAGATTGAAGGGAAGTCCTGAAATCTTTTCAGGCCATGCGCCTTTAGTTCAGCTGGTAGAACGCAGGTCTCCAAAACCTGATGTCGAGGGTTCGAATCCTTCAGGGCGCGTTGAGGTCAAACAAATGGCTTTGCTGAATGCAAATATGAATTACCCTCATCCCCAACCCTTCTCCCGCAGGAGAAGGGAGCTAAAACTCTTGTTCCCTCTCCTTTGGGAGAGGGCTAGGGAGAGGGCTGCATAAGGCTCAAGCACGAAAATCATACTTCTATTCAGCAACGCCAAACAAATTAGTTGAAGCATTCAGGGAGTCGCAACATTGAGGATCGCATCCTAGATCTGATGCTTCGCTGGGATAAGCGGAGGGTATAAGCGGTTGAGATGCCCACACCTCCCGTCCCAGAATCTATCTGTCGAATATTGCACCTGAATAGCTGAACCATCAACGCAACGGTCTAGCTGGAAATCGAAGGATTGGCCGGGTGCCATCGAAGATTTTCAGGCTGCAATTGAGCTCCTCAAGCCGTGTGCAGGCGTTTACCCGAACGCCCTCCGGTCGAGTTTTTTTTGCTGTGGGCAGGCTTGGACTGGGTTTGGGGTCTGGGCCGACTGCGATCGTGATGAGACTCCGGACTGGCTTGCTTCCGTTCCGCCGCAGCCGTTCCAGCCTTCACCGCAGCAATAGGCTCATATCCAGCAATCACCTCCTTGGGCAAACTGCGATTGAGCAAGCGTTCAATGCTTTTCAAAAGGGGATACTCATCGACACAGACCAGGGAAACGGCCTGTCCTTCATTGCCAGCACGACCCGTGCGACCAATCCGATGCACGTAATCTTCGGGGACATCGGGCAGATCAAAGTTGACCACATAGGGAAGTTGATCAATGTCTAACCCACGAGAAGCCACATCCGTGGCCACCAAAACCCGTACTTTCCCCTGCTTAAAATCATTCAGAGCTCGGGTACGGGCTGCCTGACTTTTGTTGCCATGAATCGCAGTAGTTTTCAGCCCATCTTTGGTCAGTTGCTCAGCCAGACGGTTGGCCCCATGTTTTGTGCGGGTGAAGACCAGTACCTGTCGCCAGTTGTAGAAGCCAATCATGTAAGACAGCAGATCTCGCTTACGATCGCGATCGACCGGATGAATGACCTGGGTGACCTGCTCAGCCGCAGTGTTGCGTGGCGCAACTTCAATCAGGGTGGGAGACTGGAGCAGGGTGTTCGCCAACTGCTGGATCTCTTTGGAGAAGGTGGCAGAAAACAGCAGGGTCTGCCGGGAGGTGGGCAGTATGGCCAGAATTTTGCGAATGGCGTGAATAAAGCCCATGTCCAACATGCGATCGCATTCATCCAGCACCAGAATCTCAACCTGAGAAAGGTCGAGGGTCTTCTGGTTCAGATGGTCGAGGAGGCGACCCGGTGTGGCCACCAGAATATCGACACCCTGCCGCAACGCCTGAATTTGGGGGCCGATGCTAACCCCTCCATAGACAACTGCCGATCGCAAGGGGAGATATTTACCATAGATGTTAACGCTATCGTTAACTTGAGCAGCCAGTTCACGGGTGGGGGTAAGAATTAGGGCTCGGGGTGTGCGATGCCGTCTGTCTGGCTGGATGGTGCTGAGGCGCTGCAACAGAGGCAGGGTAAACCCAGCGGTCTTGCCTGTTCCAGTTTGGGCACTGGCCAGAACATCTTGCCCACGCAGGATAGCAGGAATGGCCTGCAGTTGAATTGGGGTGGGCTCGCTGTAGCCTTGCTCAGCGACAGCACGAAGCAGGTTGGTCGTAAGACCGAGATTACGAAATGCCATGGATGCAATTGCTCCCAGTGGTGCCCCTATCCCAAATGAACTGATGGGACCAGTCTAAGAGCAGTAAGGTTATGGTTTAGTTGAATGGCTCAGATAAGCAAATTCCAACAGGCCAGTGACAGACCGGAGTGTACTGGCGGATGTTCATCTTAACAGAAATCACGACAAAGCATCTGGAAGCCGATCGTGCCCCTCCGGATCCCCCCACCCTCTCAGGCTATTCACAAAACCCAGTAGAATTCAGGGCGAGCCCCTACCGAATAGATCTGGGAGAACGATTGGGTGATGTCATTAGTAGATATTGGTGTAAACCTGACCCATGCCGCTTTTGATATCGATCGCCCACAGGTTCTGGAACGGGCGATCGCAGCCGGTGTCCAAACGCTGATCCTGACAGGCACCACTGTCGAGGGGAGCCGGGAGGCCCAAGCCCTGGCCAGTCAGTATCCGGGGCAGTTGTATGCGACCGCAGGAGTTCATCCCCATGATGTGCGGCATTGTGATGAGCAGACTATTCCCCATTTGCGATCGCTGATGACCCATCCCGCAGTGGTGGCGATCGGAGAATGTGGCCTGGACTTTAATCGGGATTATTCTCCCCGACCTGAGCAGGAACAATGGTTCGAAGCTCAATTGCAATTGGCCTGCGAACTCCAACTCCCCCTATTCCTGCATGAGCGAGAGGCCCATGTCCGATTCATGGAGATACTCAAACCCTATCGAGACCAGTTAACCGCCGCCGTTGTGCACTGTTTTACAGGCAATGCCGATGAGCTGAGGACATATCTGGATTGGGATTTGCACATTGGGATTACTGGCTGGATCTGTGATGAGCGCCGGGGGCGGCATCTCCAGGAACTGGTACGATTAATTCCGCCCAATCGATTGATGCTGGAAACGGATGCGCCCTACCTCACCCCCAGAACCTTGCGACCCAAACCCAAGGGAGGACGCAACGAACCGGCCTTCCTGACCCATGTGGTGCAAACAGTCGCCCAGGCGATCGGTAAGCCAGTTGAAACAGTGGCTCAGGCCACAACTGAAAGTGCGTTTCAGTTTTTCAACCTGCATGTTCCAATTCCTGCCCCACCCCCCACGTCGCTTTAAGATTTTCCGTAAAAATACGGGAGCTTAATCAAAATACAGTCCCCTCTTCAAGACAAGATCATGGAATCTTAAAATTTTGGTGGGATGCTGCGAGATGGCTAATCAATCTTGACGGAATCTACCTCAGCAATTTCATGGAAAACGCAATACCAAACGTCATTCTCGAAGGATTTGCATCGCTTCCTGCAGATACCTTTGCTCCCGGCCCCGCTGCAGGGCAGGGCATCTCTGCCAATGGTCGGACAGGCCCTTTCCCCGGCCAGCCCGTCCAGGGTTTCAGCGGTGTTCAGTTTGCTGATGACCAGTCTTTCTGGTTCATGCCAGACAATGGCTTTGGTGCCAAGGGCAACAGTGCCGACTTTCTGCTGCGGATCTATAAAGTTGATCCCAGTTTCCGGGGCGCAGAAACGAATGGCAACGGCACGGCTAATGTCAATTTCCAGAGCTTCATCCAATTTTCCGATCCCGATCAGAAAATCCCCTTCTCCATTGTTAACGGGGCCACCTCCGATCGGCTGCTGACCGGCGCAGACTTTGATATCGAGTCCTTCACCATTGCCAAGGACGGCACCATCTGGGTCGGTGAGGAATTTGGTCCCTACTTGCTGCACTTCGATGCCACCGGCAAATTGCTGGAAGCACCGATTCCCACCCCCAACATCAATCCGCTCAATACCCTAAATGGCCAGCCTCCCCTCGTCATCGGCCATCGAGGAGCCAGCGGCGAACTGCCAGAACACACCCTGGAAGCTTACAAGCTGGCCATTCTGCGTGGCGCTGACTTCATCGAACCAGATCTGGTTTCCACTAAGGATGGGGTTCTGATCGCCCGTCATGAGCCGATTTTGGGTGGAACAACTGATGTTGCCAGTCGTCCGGAGTTTGCCAATCGCAGACGGGATGGGGTGATTGATGGTGTTCTCTATCAAAATGAATTCTTCGCCTCTGACTTCACCCTGGCAGAAATCAAGACTCTGCGGGCCGTGATGCCCCAGGGCTACCGCACCGATGCCTTTGATGGGGTCTTCCAGATTCCGACCTTGGATGAAGTCATCGACCTAGTTCAGCAGGTCGAAAAGGACACGGGCCGAAAGATTGGCATCTACCCCGAAACCAAGCACCCCACCTATCACGATCAACTGGGCCTGTCCCTGGAAGAGAAGCTGATTGATACCCTGGTGCAGCAAGGTTTCACTGACCCCAGCCGCATCTTCATTCAATCCTTTGAGGTGAGCAACCTGAAGGAACTGAACAGCGTGCTGATGCCCAAGGCCGGAATTGACCTGCCCCTGGTGCAGTTGCTGGATGCCTATGATGTGGACTACAACACCGGTAAGCTGCTGTACCAGGATGTTAATGCCCGTCCCTACGATTTCACGGTCAAGGGCGACACCCGCACCTATGCCGATTTGCAAACCCCTGCAGGGCTGGCAGAAATCGCCACCTACGCGGATGGGATTGGCCCCTGGAAGCGGATGATCGTTTCTGTCAAGAATGTAGACAACAACAATGATGGTCAGCCGGATGACCTGAATGGAGACGGCACGATCAACGATGCCGATCGGGTCACGCTGGCTCCCAGCAGCCTGATTCCCAATGCCCATGACGCAGGGTTATTCGTCCATGCGTACACCTTCCGCAACGAGAGCCAGTTCCTGGCTTCTGACTACAAGGGCAATCCAGAACTGGAGTTCCGCCAGTTCATCGGTCTGGGGGTGGATGGTTACTTTACCGACTTCCCCGGTACCGGGGACCTGGTGCGGGATCAGATTACCAGCCCCTTCGTGCGCTCTCCCCAGAATCCCGAAGTCCTGAGCACACCAGACTTCAATACCCTGTCGGGGAATGCACCGCTTGTCATCGGCCATCGTGGTGCTAGCGGTTCTCGTCCCGAGCACACCCTGGCGGCCTACAAGAAGGCGATCGCCGATGGCGCTGACTTTATCGAGCCTGACCTGGTTGTGACTAAGGATGGGGTGTTGATTGCCCGTCATGAACCCCTGCTTGCAGTTGCGGTGTTGAATTCCGATGGCACGATCAGGCTGGATGCTAATGGCAAGCCGGTGATCAACACCAACGACACCAGCACGGATGTCTATTTGCGGGATAAGTTCGCGGATCGGCTCACGATTAAAACCCTGGATGGGGTGAAAGTGGCTGGTTGGTTTGCTGAGGACTTCACCCTGGCAGAAGTTAAGGAACTGAATGCGATCGAGCGAATTCCGGCCATTCGAGGCACGACCTTCAACAACGATGGTCTGAAGGTTCCCACCCTGGAAGAGGTGATCAACCTGGTGAAACAGGTGGAAGCCGAAACTGGGCGCAAGATTGGCATCTATCCGGAAACCAAGCACCCCACCTACTTCCTGCAACAGGGTTACAACACCAGCCAGCTCTTGGTGGATACTTTAGTGCAGACAGGCTTCACCGATCCGAACCGGGTGTTCATCCAGTCCTTTGAGGTGGGCAACCTGAAGACCCTGAACGATACGATCATGCCTGCCGCTGGGATTGACATTCCCCTGATTCAATTGTTTGGCGGTTCTGGCAGACCCTATGACTTCGTTGTGAGTGGCGACAGCCGCACCTATACCGATCTGTCCACTCCGGCTGGATTGGCAGAGATTGCTACCTATGCAGCGGGTATCGGTCCCAACAAACAGCGGATTGTGCCCCTGTCTACGGTAGACAACAACAAAGATGGCCAGCCGGATGACCTGAATGGGGATGGTCAGATCAGTGATGGCGATCGCATCACCGGCACGCCAACGACCCTGATCGCCGATGCCCACAAGGCTGGACTCCTGGTGCACCTGTACACCCTGCGGGACGACAGTTTCTTCCTACCTGCCAGCTACAATGGCGACCCCGCCAACGAATTCAAGCAATTCATTGATCTGGGTGTGGATGGCTTCTTCACTGACTTCCCTGGAACTGGACGGTCTGTGGTGGTCAACGATTACTTGGCTGGCACGGGTTACGCCAACCCCAACACCAATCTCAATTCCCCCTATCTGCCCGATCCGAACCGGCCCTACTACGGCAACCAGATCGTGGCGAACCTGAATCGTTCTCAGGGTTTCGAGGGCATGGCCATCAGTCCCGATAAGCAGACCCTGTACCCCCTCCTGGAAGGGACGGTGGTGGGAGATCCGGCTAACTCTCTACGCATCTACCAATTCGATGTCAAGAGTCAGCAATATGAAGGACTAGTTGGCTACTACCATCTGGAAAGCCCCACCCACGCGATCGGAGACTTCACGGTCATCAACGCCCACGAATATCTCGTGATTGAACGGGATAACAACCAGGGTGCTGGTGCGGCCTTCAAGAAGATCTTCAAGGTGGATTTTTCTAAACAAGATGCCAATGGGTTTGTCTACAAGGAAGAGGTGGCCAACCTGCTCAACATTAAAGACCCCAATGATCTGAATAAAGATGGCAGCAACACTTACACCATGCCCTTCCAGACGATCGAAGATGTCCTGGTGATTGATGCTGACACGATTCTGGTGGCGAATGACAACAACTACCCTTTCTCGGTGGGTCGTCCGCCTGCGATCGACAACAATGAGATGGTGCTTCTGAAGCTGGAGAAACCCCTTGATGTGGACCCTCGCGTGGGTCTGGCCGGATTGAATCGCCCGATTCAGGATGGCCAGGGGGGCAACAAACTGTTCCAGGTTTCCCAGGGTGCGGACATCACCATCGTGGACAACTTTGGGGGGATTGGCACGGGCGATCGTCCCAGCAAGCAGGAATTGCTGGAATTGGATGTGCTCAAGTTTCAGGGACCCGGCCTGACAGCCCGCAATATGCTCCTGACCCAGAAGGGCGAGGACCTGTTGATTTCCTTTGAAGGGGTCAAGGGTTCGGAAGTCTTCCTGACAAAATTTGCCCTGGAGGATCTGGACATCCTCTCTAAGAATGGTTCCAGACCTGCACTGGGCAACATTCTGTTTGATGGTCAAATTCTCTTTAAGGACAGCTTTGATGTCTTTGACGCGAATTCCAACCAAACCTCCCTGTTTAATCGCAATACCGTGACCTTCCTGAACGACCTGGATAACAAAGTCGTGGGCTTTGATGGCTCAGACGATGTGATCAATGCCCAGGGGGGTGACGATATCATTGATGGGCGAGGCGGCAATGACCTGATCCGGGGTGGAGCCGGAGATGATGGACTCATCGGTGGATCTGGCCACGACATTCTGCTGGGCGGTTCTGGCAATGATCTGCTGTATGGGGATCAGGGCAAAGACACCTTGCAGGGGGATGCAGGCAAAGATGGCTTTATCCTCGTGCGTGGTACGGGTACAGACACGATCGTGGACTTCGAGAATGGGGTTGACTTCTTAGGCTTGTATGATGGGCTAACTTTTGGTCAACTCAAGGTTACTCAAGGGACAGGTCATCAGAGTCAAGATACCCTGATCAGCCTTGCCAAGGGCAATCAACTGGTGGCAGTTCTGACTGGGATTCAGGCCAGCACTATTACCAGTGCAGACTTTACGATCGTTGGTTAATTTCGATTGGCAATGGATGCCATCTGAAATTACAGCTATCCCCTAACCGATTGGGAATAGGGGGTGTTCACACCCCCTATTCCCGATCCAAGGCATTGTCATCCCTATTTTGATCGACCTGGATCAATTGCAGGATTTGGGCAAATTCGAAAGCGTTTGCCAGTTGTTCCAAACCGATCGCCAATTCAACATACGTTGATGGAATCTGCTGAATACATTGTTTAACTGCTTTCTGATCGCAGATCATGGCCACTTGCTGAAGTTCAAGCAGCCAGTTTTGAGGCATTTGGGCTAACTCCGTAGCAGCGAGTTCCCAGTTAATAGACTGGGGGTCAGAGCCGTCTTGATGGCCATCCGCATAGGTATATCGCAATCCCAGATACTCTCTCATTTTGCTGAACAGGATTTCTTCCTGGAAAGGCTTGCTGATATAGTCATTGCATCCTGCTGCAAGGGCCATGGCCCGATCGTCTGTCGAAGCATAAGCGGTCAAGGCAATAATCACGGTGCGATGGCCTGCGATCGTCGCACGAATTTTCTCAGTCACTTGATATCCATTTAACTCTGGCATTCGAATATCCATCCAGATGAGATGGGGGTCCCATTCTTGCCAGAGCCAAAGTGCCTCTTCCCCATTGGTTGCTTCCTGCACGGTCAGACCCAACTTCTGGAGAATGGTGACCAGCAGAAGGCGATTTTCAGGTTGGTCATCCACGACTAAAATCCGATAATCGGGCTGATTGGGGGCCAGTCCAGTGATAGGATTGATCCCTGCTGACAACTGTCCGGTTCCCGTAGCCAACATAATGGGAATCGTCACCTGAAATGTGCTGCCCTGGCCGAGGGTGCTATTGACCGTAATCTCTCCGCCCATCAACTGCACTAGCTTACGGCTAATGGTCAATCCAAGCCCTGTTCCTTCTAAAGATTTTTTCCCGGCCTGAGCTTGTGCAAAGGTGTCAAAGATAATGTCCAGATCTTGAGGCGCAATGCCCACCCCGGTATCTGTCACTTGAAACTGTAACTGCTGGCGAGTTCCCGGCAAAGCACTGGCAACAGCATCACCAGGTGCCAGCCCCACAGATAATTGCACCAGGCCCTCCTGGGTAAACTTGATCGCATTTCCCAGCAAATTGATTAGCACCTGACGGAGTTTCTGGACATCCGCGATGATGTATTGAGGGGTTTCTATGAGCAGGTCTAACTTCAACTGCAACCCCTTATCCTGCACACGCTGGCCAAACATGCTGTGAATGGATTGGAGCAACGCCAGCAGATCAAACTCCTGTTCCTCTAAAGTCATTTGGCCAGCCTCAATTTTGGATAGGTCCAGCACCTCATTGATTAACCGAAGGAGATGTTCACCACTGTTATGGATTAGCTGCACATATTGCTGATGATCCAGGCTTAAGGTTGCCTCCCAGTTCATCAGTTGCGTAAAGCCCAGAATGGCATTGAGGGGAGTTCGAAGTTCATGGCTCATATTGGTCAGGAAGGTGCTTTTCGCAAGATTGGCCGCTTCAGCCGCTTCCTTCGCCTGCTGGAGATCGAGTTCGGCCTGCTTGCGATCGGTAATGTCTCTGGCTGCTGCATAGATGAGATTGCCAACTGGGCAGGAACGCCATTCGATCCAGCGGTAAGATCCATCGCGGCACCGATAGCGGTTGACAAAATTGAGGATCTCCTTCTGTGCAGCCAGTTCAGAGAGTACCTTGAGGGTGTCATCGAAATCATCGGGATGGACATAGTCGAGAAATCTGCTGCCTTCCAGATCCTGCAATTGGTAGCCCAGGGTCTTTTGCCACTGACTATTGAGATGACGGAAATACCCATCGGTATCCGCAATACACAATAGATCAAGGGCTACAGAAAAGAAACGTTCCAGCTCTTCCGTCTTGGCTCTGAGGGCTTCCTCGGCCTGTTTGCGATCGGTCACATCCTGGGCAAAAGACAAGATGGAGACCAGATGACCGGCTTCATCAAACACGGCAGAACTATACCATTGGCAGGCAATCACTCGACCGGCTTTGGTGTAATTGAGATTCTCCATGGTGACACTGGTCACACTCCCCTGAATCAAAGGGCTTAATCCGGCATTCACTCGATCGACATCCGCTTCATACACAATTTGCAGATCTTTCCAGGGGCGATTAATCACCTCTGCTGCAGTCCAACCAAAGATCTGCTCGGCCTGTTTAGACCAGCGCCGGACACGGGTATCCCGATCCCATTCCACAATCGCTAGGGGCGAGTTTTCAAAATGAATATTAATTTTCTGCAGAGCCTGTCTTAAGGATTGTTCCTGCTCCTGCAGAAGAGCTTCATTCTGTTTGCGGTCCGTAATATCCTGAATAACCCCATGCCATGCCGTCCTCCCATGACTGCGACGCTCTGGTTGCGAGTTAGCCTGCAACCATTTGAGTTTGCCCGAGGGCGTAATTACTCGCCATTCATAATGAAAGGCTTCTAAGGTCTGGATAGACTGGCTTAAAGCAACATAGTAGCCCTCCCGATCCTCAGGATGGTACTGGTCAAAAAGCAGATGGGCATCCTTGATGATTGCTTCTGCAGATACTTCCAGAATTTGCTCACAGGCCGGGCTAATGTATTCAAATGAGGGAGAGCCATCCACGTCTCGCGCCACCGTATAGACAATGGAAGAGGATTGACGACTAAACTGGCTGAGCCATTCTTCCATCTTCCGCAGTTGGGCCTCGGCCTGTTTGCGATCGGAAATATCCCGCACAATCAGCAGTGCTTCTTCCCCATTCAACGCCACCACCCGCACCTCTTCGGCGGCTATCCGACCATTTTTGGGAAACTGCAACTCGATCACCTGGAGGGTATTGGTCTTGAGTGCCCGGTCAATGGCTTGTAGTTCCAGCTCCAGAGCTTCCGCAGGCAACACCTCTGAAATATTGACTTGGGGTGGAACATACTTATCCATCTGGTCCAGAGGCAGGAAAGAGTACCGACAGGTGCCATCCCGCTGAACTTGCAGCAATAAATCGGGCACCGCTTGCAGAATGGCTCGATTTTTGGCCTCGCTGGCTTGGAGGGCGGCCTCAGCCTGCTTGCGATCGGTAATATCTTTGGCCACTGTCAGAACACAGGGTTGCCCATCCAGTTCTATCAGTTCGATCGACAGGAGGGCAGTGCCTTCCCGCCCCGAACGGGTGCGGTATTTAAACTCAAACTGCTCCACTTTACCCTGGGTTTGTAACAGTTCTTCTAGAGCAATTTCCTGGGCTGGATCAACACCAATCTTCAATTCACGGGTCAAATGACCCACGACTTCTTCCCGGGTCCAATCACTGAACTTTAAAAAGCTGTCATTCACCTCCAGGTAGCGGGCCTCTGCTCCCAAGCCTGTCAGGGCGATCGGGTCTGGACTGGCCCGAAACACTTTGGTGAATTTCTCCTCCGACTCCTGCAGGGCAATTTTAATTTGATTGAAGGCTTGCTGAAGCTGCTCTGCCGTGGAATTAAAGGCTTGGGAGAGCATCGACAGTTCCAATATCCCACTGTCATTCTCAACGGTTTGCTGCCAGTTTCCCCGGGCTAATGCCTGGCTGGCTCGACTCAGACGCTGAATCGGACGAGCAATCCATTGGGCTGTGAACCACCCCATCCCCGTTGCAATCAGGAAGGCCAGACCACACAACGCCAGCGTTGTCCGGGTGTTGGTATCAATCTGAGCCGTGAAGTCAGATTCAGGGGCCACAATGACAATCAGCCAGTCCAGGCCATACTGATCCCGATAGGGGGTCACCCGAACAAACTGACGCTGGCGTTCGCCCATCAGGATCAATTGTTGCGGAGTTTGCAATGTCCGAAAATCACCAAAGCGATCGTGCAACTGTCGGGAGATCGCCCGAATTTGGGCGTTATGGCTGTTAGTAGTCGCCAGTCGTTTCAGGGGAGCCAAGGGCTGCTGGATATAGGGGCTTTCCAGGGTGGAGCTTGCCACCATGTTTCCGGAACGTTCCAGGATGAATGCTTGTCCGCCGGATGAAATCTGAAGCTGCTTCAGAAACAGGCTGATACTCGCTAAGGGAACATCGGCAGAGAACATCCCCTGCAACTGACCGGCAGAGTTATACACAGGGGCTACAGCCAGCATGCCCACGGTTAACGAAACCCGATAAACCACAATGGGAGTCCAGGTTTGTTTTGCAGCAGCTCGGGCCGACTGATACCAGGGAAACTGACGAAACTGATCGTTTGGGAATAGATAGAGCAGGCTTTTGGGGTTTCCCTGTTGGTCTGTCAGGTAGTGTAACCGGTGCTCCTGTCCCTGGTCCGTCGTAAATTGAATTCGAGTTCCGATCGGCAGATCAACACTCAGCCACTTGCGAATCTGCTCCAGCAAATCCTCACTGAGGAGACGAGCATAACCAGTTACATCTCCCTGTTCACTCCAATAAGCAATGGAGGAAACGGTAGGGTACAAGGTGGTTTGTTGCCAGAATTTCTTCTGTAATGCCTTTGGATTCCGAACGTTTAGCGTTCCCTGTTCAGCTTCTAAGCGGTTGGTTGCAATAATCTGGTGAGGGGTATGAAGATGGGCAGTCAAAAGATTGCAGATTTGCTCCGATTTTGCTGCCATCAGGCGATCGGCCAGTTCACTGATAGCCTGTTGCCCGTTGCGCCAGGCCAAATATCCGGTTAACCCGACAAAACCAACAATCTGAATCACAAAGGGCGCAACCAAGACCCAACGGAGTGAGGGCTGTTTCAGCCATTTCATACAAATCCCCTTATAAGGAGGCAATATCTCAGTGTTTGGTTCAAAGCAATAGCAAGTGTTCTTTAGTGTACCCGCCCTGCTTCAAGCCTGTCTGGAAAACTGCCTTGCCAAGGACCAACTCAGTAGAATGGCCAGAATAATTTCAGTAAAATTCCCATCGAATAAATTTAAGAAATTTTTTACGATCCTCAAAGATGTAACTATTGCTACCATTGCCTGGTGCTTTTTGTTACGCCTCGCTGGTCTGTTAGGTGAACTATGAAATCTCCCGATTCCCTCCCACCATACCTCATCCCTTGCTCCCAGCCAGCTTCGACAGAAAAGGCATCATCCTATATCCAGGCTATGGAGCAGTTGATTGAGGTGATCCAGGCCCTTTCCCTCGCTCGGACTTTAGAGGAAATTACGACGATCGTTCGTCGGGCAGCCCGGGAATTGAGTGGAGCCGATGGAGCCAGCTTTGTCCTGCGGGAAGGAGATCAGTGTTTTTACGTAGACGAAGATGCGATCGCCCCCCTCTGGAAAGGGCAACGATTTCCCCTCAGTATTTGTATTGGGGGGCACACCATGCGCGATCGCAAGCCGATTGTGATTAGGGATATCTATGGTGATGAACGGATTCCCTTTTCAGCCTACCAACTGACCTTTATCAGAAGTCTGGCCATGGTGCCGATTCGGACCAGTAACCCCATGGGCGCGATCGGCATCTACTGGGCTACCCCGTATCAGGCCACCCTGGAACAGGTCAAACTCCTGCAAGCCCTGGCTGACACCACGGCAGTGGCCCTGGAGAATGTGCAGATTTACAGTGAACTGGAACGCCGGGTGCGCGATCGGACAGCCGCCCTGGAACAGGAAATTCAGGAGCGGCAGAAAATTGAGGCAGAAGTCAGGCAGCTTTCCCTGACGGATGAGTTAACTGGGTTGCATAATCGACGCGGTTTTTTCCTGTTGGCCAATCAACAGCTAAAACTGGCCCATCGACTACAGACCCCCTGCTGCCTCCTGTTTGTGGATCTGGACGGATTGAAACAGATCAACGACACCCAGGGCCATGAAATGGGTGATCGGGTGATTACGGATGCCGCAACCCTGCTCAGGCAAACTTTTCGGGATTCTGACATTCTGGCCCGGTTGGGTGGGGATGAGTTTGTCGTCTTTGTTCCCGGCTGCTCAGAGGATACCCTGGGCATTACCCGTCGCCTGGAAGCGCATATTGACGATTTCAATCGATCTCAGAACCGGTGTTATTCAGTTGCAATGAGCATTGGGATTCAACATTGTGTCTTAGATGAGACCATTTCCCTGGAGCAACTGGTCGCTCAAACCGATGCCTTGATGTATCAGCAAAAGCGGTCTAAACGACAGCCTTCAATTTAAGTCGATAGGGCTGACAGCGCCTCCCCCCTTCTGAAAATCGCTATAGTATGACAGCAGGTTTTGTTGCGTTGTGGAGGGATGGCCATGGCGGAAGCCCCCGAAAACTCAATTCATCCCCACAGCCGATCGGAATGGCGAGAATGGCTGATGGCCAATCACACCCGCACCCAGGGCATCTGGCTGATCAGCTATAAGAAGGCCACTGGCAAACCTCGGTTTGAGTACAATGATGCCGTTGAAGAGGCCCTCTGCTTTGGCTGGATTGACAGCAAGCCCAATAAATTGGATGCAGCGCGATCGTTGCTCTGGTTCGCCCCCCGAAAGCCAGGCACCGGATGGTCAAAGCTCAACAAAGAGCGGGTGGAGCGGATGATCGCCACTGGACAGATGACCCCAGCGGGACTGGCTAAGGTTGAGGCCGCCAGGCAGGATGGCTCCTGGAATGCCCTGGATGCGATCGAGGCATTGGAAATCCCCCCCGATCTGGATGCGGCGCTGGCCGCATACTCTTCCGCCCGCCTGCATTTTGAGGCCTTTCCCCGTTCCGTCAAGCGGGGCATCCTGGAATGGATCGCCACGGCCAAGAGACCTGAGACCCGGGCCAAACGGATCGAAGAAACGGCCCAATTGGCTGAGCAAAACCTCCGGGCCAATCAGTGGCGTTAGCCTCGCTGTCGCCTGTTGTGTTAGGGGCGGATGACGCAGGAACTTCACTGCGTCAGGATAGGGACAGTACATGATATTGCACCCCCGTCTCAAAAATTCGGGTGCCGCCGCCTTCTGCGATCGTCTGGCGTAAGGCGACCGGATCGGTAACCGCCACCCCTGCCAGATAGTCAATGCCCATCTCAGCTAGTATGGGTAACCAGGGCACTGTTGGCCCCATCAACACCAAACGGGCCTGTTGCGAAAGTTCCACCAGGCGGGGAAAGGTTTTGTTGACGATCGAGGTGGCCGTGAGAAAGACCCAATCCGCCGATGGCAAGAGATATTCACAGGCGGTATCGGGTAAGTCTTGGGCGATCGGTTGGCGCTCCAGTACAGTCAGGTCAATGTCCTGTTCATAGGCGGTCAATCCGGGATAGCGCCCTACCACCACCACCCGTTGCCCTCGGATCAGCGGTAAAAAATGTTCAAATACCGCCAAGTTGGCTGGCCCGGTGGGGGAGAGGGGCTGGGCCATTTGGATCAGGGGGGAGGCAGCATTGATCACAGCATTAATCGCTGCCATGCCGATCGTAGCTTCGTAGTTTTCCCAGGAGCGTACCCAGGGCGTCAGATCTGAGATCGATCGCTGCATCAGCGTTCCGGACCAGGGCAGGATACGGGTGGGCTGGCCAGGACTCATGCACAACCCCATCCCCTCAGCCTGACAGCAGGTCCAGGTCAGCCCGATCAGAATCTCCCGCACGATCGCCTGACTCTGGCTGGCCTCCAGTAACAGATCATAGATTTTTCGGGGATGGACTGGCATGGCTCAACCTCTCCTCTGCGGGACTGCATACTGCGCTTTGAATTGGTAAACCTTTGACGATCGGTCTTTTGACGCTTCCCCCTGTTCTATTCGATAGTGCAACCATAATCAAAGCCGCTATATCACTCTACCAATGAACTCCAAGATTCAAACCACAGCAACTGTGGGCCTGCTGTCGATTCTGGCCGGACTCTCAGGCTCGATCGTCCCTACCGCTGTAGCCGCCGAGACGCAGCCCGTCACCCTTCGGTTTCTGGCCAAAGTGGGCAAGCAACCAGTCTCCTGCGGCGCAACCTATCGGCTCGGTAAACCAGCAACCCATCAGACCCTGACTGATTTTCGCTTTTACATCTCAGAGGTAGCCCTGATTGATGCCAGGGGCAAAACGGTCCCGGTTGCACTGGAGCAGGATAGCAAGTGGCAATACCAGACCGTCGCCCTGCTGGACTTCGAGAACAAAACTGGAGCCTGTGCCAATGGCACCCCTGAACTGCGCGATCGCATCATCGGCACCGTCCCCACCGGGACTTACACCGGCCTGAAGTTCACCCTGGGCGTTCCTGCCAGCCTGAACCATGCGGATACAGCCCTCGCCCCATCTCCCCTCAATCTGACCAGTCTCTGGTGGAACTGGCAATCCGGCTATAAGTTCCTTCGGATTGATCTGAAAAGTGCCGATCCCATGCCCATGATGAAGCATCATCCCCAAAAGCCAGAAGCTAAAGGGGCAGGACAGGGCGAAGCCGGGATCGCAGGCTTTCCCATTCATCTGGGCAGCACGGGATGCCACGGTGGGAGCACCAGCGAGAAACCGATGGGCTGCAGTAATCCCAATCGGGCCAGCGTCCGATTGACCGGCTTTAATCCCGAAAAAAATGTGGTAGTTCTTGATCTGGCTGAACTGGTGAGCAAGTCCCCTCTGAACCACAACCAACCCAAAACCAGTCCCGGTTGCATGTCTGATCCTGCCGATCGGGATTGTATTGGCATTATGGCTAGTCTGGGCTTGCCTTTTATGGGTAAACCTGCAAGCCCGCAAACGATCTTTCGGATTGAGTAGAACCATTGCAGCATTACCGTCGCATCATGCGAGCGATCGTCCTGGCCATCATCTTTCTCCTCTCCCTTGCCCTGAGTCAAATGCTGGCTGCTTCGCCGCCCAAAGAGGCTTACCACTGGGCCATACCTGCCGGTTTGCCTCGGCCAGTGGTGCCTGCGGATAACCCGATGACAGCTCCGAAAGTGGAATTGGGCCGACACCTGTTTTACGAAAAGCGGCTTTCGGTCACCGGTGATTATTCCTGTGCATCCTGCCATGAGCAGAAACGGGCCTTTACCGATGGCAGGCTAGTGGGGATTGGGGCCACCGGAGAACCCCATCCCCGCAATTCCATGAGTCTGACCAATGTCGCCTACAATTCGGTCCTGACCTGGGCTAATCCCCTTATGGTGCGGCTGGAAACCCAGGCCCTCGTCCCCCTGTTTGGGGAACACCCGATCGAACTGGGGCTGGTGGGTCGCGAAGCCGAGATCCTTACCTTTTTGCGTCAAGATCCTGCCTACCGGCAGCGCTTTAGCGCTGCTTTTGGGGCCGGTGATGATGCCATTACCCTCAGTAATTTGACGAAGGCTCTGGCCGCTTTTGAGCGCAGTCTGATTTCGTTTAACTCCCCCTACGATCGCTATCGATTTGGAGGCGATCGTACCGCTATTTCGGCAGCAGCAAAACGGGGGGAAACCCTTTTCCAGAGCGAACGTCTGGAGTGTTTCCACTGTCACAGTGGATTTAACTTTTCAGATTCTGTCAGGCATGAACGATCGGCCTTTACAGAAGTTGCTTTTCACAACAATGGCCTCTACAACATTGACGGTAAGGGGGCCTACCCACCCAACAATACTGGCGTTTACGCCCTTACCCAGGAGCCCACTGATATGGGTCGGTTTAAAACCCCCACTCTACGCAATATTGCCCTGACTGCACCCTACATGCATGATGGCAGTGTCGCCACCCTGGGGGCGGCGATCGAGCATTATCGGGTCGGGGGAAGAACCCTCACCAGGGGACAGTATGCTGGAGTCGGCAGCCACAATCCCTTCAAGAGTCCATTTGTTGCCGGATTTAGCCTAACTGAAGCCGAAAAACAGGATTTACTGGCTTTTTTGCACAGCTTGACCGATGCCGCATTCATTCAGAATCCTGCCTTGAGTGATCCTAATCCACCTTAAAAGCCCCGGAAGCTCTACTCGCCGGGACTTTTACAAACTACCAGATCAGGAATGACCCTGATGGGACGGTCTACAGGAGACGGCTGAAAATCATTGCCCACAGAACGCCACCGGCACCAGCAGCAATCAGCAAGTTCGTAAAGAATCGACCCACTTCCGTATTCAGTCCTAAAGCCTTATCTTCTTGGCCAGCAGTAAAGAAAAGGGACCAGGCCTGGTTCCCTGTCATCACATCAGAATTACTGTTGAAATCTGGGCGAAACACAACGGGACCGAGCAAATCTTTGCGAGGAAAATCAAAATCAGTTTTCATGGTTAGTCCTCCAATTAACTAATGGTACAAACTGCAAATCACAAACTTGAGAAGCTAGCTCAAACCTGAATAAGGCCCTGGAACGAAACCTACTGTGGAAAAGACGTGCCTAGAGTAATCCTTAGAGATGGCTCAACCAGCCCACTACCCCATGACGACTGAGCACCTCTAACGCCAGTAAAGACACAAAGCCAATCATGGCTAGCCGCCCATTCAATCTCTCAGCATAAGGAGTGAAACCTGCTTGAGCACTGCTGTCTACATATACTTTGGGCTCAACTGCGTAAACGTTAGCCCGCCCGCCCTCTTCAATTACCTGTCCACGAATTGTCGTCATCGCTGTCATCTCCCTGAACTAATGTAAATAAATGTAACCTAATGTAAATAAAAATTGCAATACTCTTGACAGAAAACCCCTGGCGTGAAAACCGAACCTTTCAAGGGGTGTCGCCAAAGTTTGCCCGTCCTGGGGACAATCATCTGACAGGGGGGCGCGGGGAGTGCTATGCTGGCTAAGCGATCGGTTCTGGGGAAGGTCATCCCCCAGAAGTAATGGGGAAAGAGCAGTGCAAATCTGCCGCTGTCCCGCAACTGTGATGAGAGAAGTTTCTCTCTAAGTCAGAATGCCCGCCGCTGTCGCCGTCGGATTGAGTCAACCAGTCTGCGAGGTACAGACGGACATGAAAATTAGTCAATTTTTACGCCTTGCCCTGATGGCAGGGCTAAGTTTCTATTTAGTGGTGGGTTCTCCCGCGCCCGCCCAAGCCATGCACATCATGGAAGGGTTTCTACCTGTAAGCTGGGCCATGTTCTGGTGGGGGTTGTTCCTGCCCTTTTTTCTCTGGGGGCTACGATCGCTGACTCGCATTACCCGTCAGCATCCCGAAACAAAGCTGTTGCTGTCCCTGGCTGGAGCCTTTACCTTTGTGCTCTCGGCCTTGAAGATTCCATCCGTGACTGGAAGTTGCTCCCATCCCACGGGAACGGGCCTGGGATCGGTTCTGTTTGGTCCCGCAGTCATGTCCGTTTTGGGTGCCCTGGTGTTATTGTTTCAGGCCCTGCTCCTGGCCCATGGTGGCTTGACGACCCTGGGAGCTAATGCCTTTTCCATGGCCGTTGTCGGTCCTTTGGTGGCCTATGGCGTCTACCATCTGGTGATGAAATCCAGTGGCAGACAGACCCTGGCCATTTTCCTGGCTGCCAC
Organism: Leptolyngbya sp. 'hensonii'; assembly: GCF_001939115.1. GTDB lineage: Bacteria > Cyanobacteriota > Cyanobacteriia. The sequence goes on from NZ_MQTZ01000056.1 coordinate 55,582, forward strand.
CCTGGCTGACCTGCTGACCTATATCACCACCTCGATTCAGTTGGCCCTGGCCTTTCCGGCTGCCAATGGGGGAGTGGTGGCCGCATTTGCCAAATTCGCCGGGATTTTTGCCGTGACCCAGATGCCCCTGGCAATTAGCGAAGGTCTACTCACGGTCCTGGTATGGAACTGGCTGCAATCCTACAGCCCGGAAGAACTGAAGCTACTCAATTTGATCAAACAGGAGTCCTGAACTGATGAAGCAAGGCCATCAAGGTTGGAATAGCGGGCTGATGATTGCGGGTGTCGTGGTCTTGGCGATCGCCCCCCTGATTTTCGTCCGGGGCGCAGAATTTGAAGGTGCAGATAGCAAAGCAGCAGCAGTAATTCAGGACATTAATCCAGAGTATCAGCCCTGGTTTAAGCCCGTTTTTGAGCCTGCCAGTGGCGAAATTGCCTCCCTGCTGTTTGCGTTGCAGGCAGGGCTGGGAGCTGGAGTGATGGGCTATGTTATTGGGTTATATCGCGGTCGGCAGGAGCAGGCACAGGTGCAATCCCGGCAGCAGCTAGAAGAATAGCCCATGCATCATCACCTGGATGCCTATGCATACACCAATCGGCTCGGACAACTTCCGCCCATTCAGAAGCTCTCCTTTGTTCTGGTGGTGTTGCTAATGGCTTTGATGGCTCACCCTCCTACCCAGGGTGCGATCCTTCTCTGGATGGCCCTGTGGACGATCGGATATGCGGGGATTCCGGTCAGGGTCTATTGCCATGTTTTTGGCATGGCTGCCTTCTTTTTGGGCCTGAGTATTCCGGCACTGGTCTTGGAAATGGTCTCTGTTCAGGATTTTGCAACGGTGCAAGGAAATTCCCTGGGAGGGGTCGTTCTGGCCCACTGGTATGTCTTTGTCAGTCACTCCGGTCTGATCCAGGCCGGTGAAATTAGCCTGCGATCGCTGGCCAGTGTGGCCTGTTTATTGTTGATTCTATTCACAGTTCCTTTTTCAGAACTCTTGACTGTTTTGCGCCATTGTCGAGTTCCAACTGTATTGCTGGATTTGTTGCTTTTAATGTATCGCTTTTTGTTCTTATTTCTGGATGTTGCCACCCAGTTACAGTTAGCCCAGCAGGCCAGAGGCGGGTATCGTACCCGGAAACGCTGGATGGAGAGTGTGGCTTTGCTGGCCGGACAATTACTGGTGCGATCGCTGCAACGGTATCAACAGTTCTCTTTGGGATTAGCTGCCCGAGGGTTCAATGGCGACTTGCAGGTGTATTCAACCCAGTCCTACACTTACTCCACCCGCTACGCCCTGGAATCTGTCCTGGGCTGTGTCGGGCTTGTGATTTTAGATCGGAGATTCTTCCCTTAACCCCTCACGTTCCCACCCCACATGGCTGCTCCGCTGCTGGAATTCCATCAGGTTTCCTACACTTACCCCGGTGCCCGTCATCCTGCGATCGCTGAATTAACCCTGGCCATTCCAGCAGGGCGAAAGACAGCCATTCTGGGGCACAATGGCTGTGGCAAATCGACCCTGTTATTTCTGGCGGATGGGCTATATCGGCGCAGTGGGGGGGTGATTACCTGGAAAGGGGAGTCTTTGCAATACACCTCCCGTGCCCTGAACCTGTGGCGACAACGGATTGGATTGGCCTTTCAAGACCCGGAACAACAACTGGTCGCTGCAACGGTGGCCGAAGATATTTCGGTAGTGCGTCAAACTGATGTGGGTCTGGTAGAGTAAGGAATCAACGATTCACCTACTCAAGCTATGGAATGTAAGCTCTGCGGTCATTCTAAGACTCACAAGCATGGCAAGATGCCGAATGGGCATCAACGCTACTTTTGCCTGGGGTGCCAACAAACCTTCTCAGAGAGTTTTGACACCCTCTACTACTACCGTCACGTCAGTCCAGAGCAAATTCAACAAGTCCTGCAAGCTCACAGTGAGGGCACCAGTTTACGAGGGATTAGTCGGATTAGCGGGTTAGCTTATAACACGGTAGTGAGTATTATTCGACGAGCGAGTAGCAAAGCTCAACTCATCCACAATCAGGAGGTGGCTCAAGTTGAAACCGAGGAGGTGAGTGCTGATGAGATGTGGTCCTTTGTGCAAAAAAACAGAAGCAATGTCTGCCCCTAGAATTAGACCTGGGAGACTGTTGGGTGGGGTTGAGTTTAGCCAATAGCAGTGGGCTGATCTTGGCGGCCCGTGTGGGAAAGCATACGGATGAGTTGATTGAAGAACTGATGGTCACAACGGAAGGAAAAACGGAGTGCAAACAGTGGAATAGCGATGATTGGGGAGGGTATGAACGAGTCCTTCCACCAGAAATTCATCATCACATTGGTAAGGATAAAACCCAACGATTAGAGAGAACCAATGGTATTATCCGGCAACAAACAGGACGGTGGCATCGACGGCAAAACAAGTTTGGCAAGGTGTGGGAGCAAACGAAGGTGACTACACGATTGGTTGTCAGTTATTTCAATTGGATTTGGCGGCATAGCCGATTCAAAACCACAGCATCTCAACGAGCAAACTTGGCAGCAGAGCCTTGGACTTGGCAAGACTTCGCAACTTATCCAACAATTATTTGATGCACAACCGATATTTCCTACGGCCTGTGCAATTTGCAATTGCCTGCAGCGGAAATTGCCCGTCGCCTGGACCAGACCCTGGCGGATTTTGCCCTGGAAGATCTGGCCCATCAGCCCCTGCATCACCTCAGCTTGGGGCAAAAACGCCGGGTGGCTCTGGCGGGGGTGATGGCCTTACAGCCTGAGTTGCTGTTGCTGGATGAACCCACCGCCTATCTGGATGGATTGCAAACGGGCAAACTGCTACAAGAACTGGACCGCATTCATGGGCAGGGCACCACGATCGTGATGGCAACCCACGATCTGGACCTGGCCTATGGCTGGGCCGATTGGATCCTGGTGCTGCACGCAGGGCAGCTCATCCTGTCGGATTGTCCCCAGGCTGTTTTCACCGATAGGGTTCTGTTAGAGGAATTACAACTGGGAATGCCCCTGCTGCTACAGGTCTGGTACAGCCTGCCAGAGCATCTGCGGCAATCGCAACTGGCTCCACCGACAACGATCGCAGAGTTACGGGCGCGCTATCCATCGTCAGCGGATGGATAGCTGGCTTAGCCGCTGATGTCTTATTGCTCCTCTGTAACAATTGTGGTGAGGGTTGAGAAAATTAGCGATACTTGAGATAAGGCGTATCCATACAAATCATCACGATAGAGATTTGAATTGAGCCCTGGTGAGCGATCGTCAGTTGTTTTATTCATCATTCCAGTTGCCTTTTTAAGCCCTTTAATTCACTAAAACTTGCAATCAACTTGCGATTGCCATCCCTCATACGAAACAGATGAGTTTGAGAGGTGGAAGATAGACCATGTGGATTGGAAATTACCTGATTCAAAGGCTTTACGATCAGGGTGTCCGTCATGTGTTTGGGGTTCCGGGCGATTTTGTTTTGGGGTTTGATAAACTCCTCGAAGAAAGTTCTTTGATCGAATTCGTGAATACCTGTGATGAGCAGGGGGCAGGATTTGCAGCAGATGCTTATGCCCGTTTGCAAGGGTTGGGAGCAGTCTGTATCACTTACTGTGTGGGTGGATTGAAGGTGGCCAATACAACGGCTCAAGCCTATGCAGAAAAGTCTCCCGTTATCGTCATCAGTGGCTCTCCAGGGATGGATGAGCGGGTTAAGAATCCGCTGCTGCACCACAAAGTGCGAGAGTTTGATACCCAATTTAAGGTGTTTCAGCAATTGACGGTGGCCTCGACGGTAATCGATCGCCCGGACACGGCCTTTCAGGAAATCGATCGGGTCATTGCTGCGGCCCTCCGCTATAAACAACCCGTTTACATTGAATTGCCTCGCAACCTCGTGCATCAGCCAGGACACCCTAACTACCAGTGGGCTGTCAGTCCAGAGCCAAGCGATGAGAATGCTCTCAAAGAAGCCCTGGAAGAAGCCCTCACCCTGATTAACCAAGCCCACCGCCCCGTGATTCTGGCTGGGGTGGAACTGCATCGCTTTGGGCTGCAAGATAGCCTGATGCAACTGGTCGAAAAAACCAATATTCCGGTTGCCGTTACCCTACTCAGTAAGTCGGTGTTTAATGAACAGCATCCCTGCTACCTGGGCATTTATGCCGGAGCGATGGGCCATCCAGATATCCAGCATTATGTGGAAACCAGTGACTGCCTGATTTTACTGGGGGCTTTCATGACGGACCTGGATCTGGGTGGATTTACAGCCCATCTCGATCCCAAACGATCGATCAAAGTCACGAATGAGAAAACCTTAATTCAATACCACACCTATGAGGACATTCGCCTGCAGGACTTTATGCAGGGGTTAATTGCTGCCCCGATCCGTCCTCGCCCCCTGGATTTGCCCCAGCGAGTTCAACCGTCCCTGGCGGTGTTCCCGCTCCCGGAACAAAAGATAACCCTGCAACGACTGTTTGACCGGTTGAATCGGTTTATTGATGACAATACGATCGTCATCGCTGACCCCGGAGATGCCCTGTTTGCAGGGGTGGATCTGCTGATGCACCATCATACGGAGTTCCTCTCCCCGGCCTATTATGCTTCCCTGGGGTTTGCCGTTCCAGCCAGTTTGGGCACCCAGTTGGCGAAACCGAACCTCCGGCCTCTGGTTTTGGTGGGGGATGGGGCGTTTCAGATGACCGGGATGGAACTGTCCACCATTGCCCGGTATCACCTGAATCCGATCGTGATTGTGATTAATAACCAGGGCTACGCAACGGAACGTCCGATGCAGGATGGCAAGTTTAATGACATCTTGAACTGGAAGTATAGCCGCCTGCCAGAACTCCTGGGAACTGGGGTAGGATTTGAAGTCACCACCGAAGTGGAGTTGGAGGAAGCCTTACTGTTCAGTCGGATGAATCAGGACAGCTTTTGCATTCTGGATGTGCAGATTGATGCTACAGATGTATCCATGGCCCTCAAGCAACTCACGGGTGCTTTGGGGGCAAAAGTTAGATCATCTCAATCGACCAGTTGAGGAACGAGGTTGATGTGGCTTTTTCTGATTCAAGAAAATCAACACCAGCAGAGATAGAAGGTTAAGTGCAATCTTTACCTCTGGATCTTCGGGTGACCATGAAAAAGATGTATAGAAACCCCACAGAGAACCAAGATGAACGTTAACCTCAGCACCAAACCGAGGAGAGAGAATCAACCCCAAAATTACTTGTGCTCCTGATACAAAAGTGTAACTAATGCCATTGGATACACTAATTTGCAAGACCTGGCAGAACTGGATCACCTGGGACAGGAAATACCCTCTGAGCTGTCCCTGCCACAGCCATATCCCAGCTAGCACGCTCAGGCAATATAGAGTCAGAAAAAAGGCAATCACTGGGAAGTAACTGCCCAGTACGCTTGGCTGGAGTGCCACGCTTTCGAGAATAGAGACTATACCTAGCACACCACCCAAGGTTTCCAAGACTGCGATGGCTGTGATGAATTTGCCAGAGGAATCAGTAGCTTTGGGCTGGGTAGTTTTCGGTGTGGGTACAGCCAATTGCTTTTTGGCTGAGGCTTTTGTTTCTGGTAGAGTTGGCTGTACAGGCTTAACATCAACCTGATCAATTATCTGATGATTGGACAAAGTTATATCTGAAGCACTGGCGCTCAATTCTACATCTTTTATCCAGGCAAATCGCTGCGAGTGCATCCCAGTTTTGTAAGACTCATTTTGAGAATTGACCATTCAGGTAAGCACAGCGCTGCTTGAGTACTTGTGGTACGTTGTTCTTTTCCCACTGTGCTCCCGATATCTTGATGCGCTGCCCGATTTGTTTGACCGTCGATTCAATCGCACCAGAACCAATGGAGATGCCTTCGGCTTGATAATAGCCGTAGTTGACAATCCGCTGTCGATGCTTACTGAGGTAGCCAATGAAAGTCGCAACCCGCTCGTGTTTCCAATCGTCAAACTGGGCG
>NZ_MQTZ01000057.1 GCF_001939115.1 Leptolyngbya sp. 'hensonii'
CGTTAGGGCACTGTTAGATGAATGAAAGGAGCGATACGATATGTTAGTAGTCATCCACTGACGCCCGCTGCATAGTCGTCTCCTAGCATTGGCAGATTCTCTCCTTCTTTGACTTTAAGCCTTTCTTCAGAACTCGGTGTATCTGATCTCAGGAGCGATGCGATATGTTAGTAGACATCAAAACTGTCGCCCAATGCATAGTCGTCTCCTGGGTCAGAATTATCCCGTCTCCCCATAAATTCAAATGCAGCGGACGGTTGAAAGATACTGGTGCTAGAGTCGGGGGTATCTGCCGCCGCTGATTTGAGCCGTTAGCTCTCTCGTCCTCGGTTGGGACAGTAGTTGAGGAGCCGCTTATCAGTATCCATATTTTGAATCTGTCGCTCATGCCAATCTGAGTAAGGTTTCTATTGCACGCATGATATGCTCAGAAAACTCGACTCGGTAGGTTCATGAGTGGTATCGACCGTGAAATTATCCTTGACCCCAGGCATATTGCAAAGCATTTACCTGAAACACCGCAAGTCCAAAGATTACTGCGACGAGGTAGATCTGCTCACGTTTTCAATAATGCAGCCACAATGGAGAGAGTTGCTCAAGCAATCATTGAAGGAGGAGAATTTACGGGGGTGATTCGAGGATATGAGCGTTATGGCTTGTATTTTACTGAGGCGATCGGTTACCGAATCAATCCTGAAGATGGCTCCAGCACTACGCTATTCTATGGAGAGGTGAAAATTGATGCAGAAAATCGATACCATGTCATCCCCCGCACTCGACCCAGCCAAGAGTGAATGGGATTTTGTTGAAGTCTGGATTGATCCAATGCTGTCTCCTCCTTATATACTGCTGTTGTTAGGTGACCCAGCCGGAGGTTGCCGTGTGTACGATCCGGCTGAGAATTATAAAGTTGTCTTCAACAGCGCAACCTATGATGAAGCTCAAACTTGGTTGCTGGAGGATGAGTATGAACCAGTTGAAGGGAGACTTTCAGCAACAGAGTTGTAAACGGGCAATAGAACTGAGTAGTGAGAGAGCTAACAAGTCGATGAAGCGGACGGTTGAAAAGCTGTTGGTGCTGAGTTCTAGGTTATCTGCAGCCGCTGAACAGCAACGTTAGCCTGCTAGTTCGCACTGTTCTCTTACTCATACTACAAGCCACGCCTAAGGAGGATTGTATGATGAAAAAAGCAATTTCATGACTCCGAAGCAATTCAAATATTAGAGATGACGTGAGGCGCAGTTTTCAAGCCGACGCTCGTTTAAAAAACGATGGGTTACCAGATGCTCTTGCTACTAATCCTATGCTGCTCAGTGATATGGCTAAGGAGTTGGTTTGCTTGGCTGTTAGGCAGGATGCACCAGAGGGGGTAGTCGAAGAACTAATGTCGGCAGTACGTATAATAAAGAATGGTGCGGCGGAACTAGCCCAGTCTACATACCTTACAAAGGTATTGCGTGAGCTTCGTGGATTGCGTTCCGTGCTGTTTATTGGCTGTACCATATGCACCCTGGATTGTCTTCTTTGTTGTGCAATCGGATGTGCTGTGTGCTACTAGAATTAATGTAGTTCTAAACAGTGAAGAGCGGGTTTTTCTAAAAGCTCTTGAATTGCTTCTTGTCCGGCACGGATGAGAGCTTCAACTTCGTGAGTAGGTGTGTTGCCACATCTTAACCACACTACTTTCGGTGGGGAGCCATATAGACGGCTTCTCTCTGCAAAGTCCGCATCTTGAGTCACAATACAGAAGTTGTTTAACTTGGCAAATTCCCAAATTTCTGTATCTGTCTTCTCTGCTAAACCATGAAATTGTACATGGCTTGCATTAGGGAAAATATCAGCCAAGCGAGTAACCAGTTTTCGGCTTAGGTTCTGATCAAATAGTAGTTTCAAGCAGCACTCACCGACGCAACTAAACGATGGTCGCGATCAGCCGCAAACTCCAGACAAGCTCTTATGTCTGTTTCTGTCAGTTCTGGAAAATCATCAATAATTTCAGCAGTAGACATTCCAACAGCTAGCCACCCAAGAACGTCATACACTGTAATCCGCATCCGACGAATACAAGGCTTCCCCCCACGTTTGTCAGGCTCAATTGTGATAATGTCTCGATAGCTCATAATAAAGTAGATTTTGTGGCTACCAATAGTTTAGAGCAGGTTAACACTGCGCTGCAACGGACGGAACAGAGATCTTGGTGATGATGCAAAGGTTGTCTGCTGCCGTTGAGCTGTGCCATTATCCGTATCGACACGCCTGGCTAAAGGAGCAAGCTTTTAATGCGGACGCAGACACTGCAAGATGGGGCTGAGTCATTCATCGTCTCGATACACGAAGCCGCAGAAAATTCCCCTGTGGTGCTTTTCGCAGTGGGAGCAGGTGGTCAGCCGGAACGTCACACTACGCTTTTGAACGCATTGGCTGAATCCAGTTGCACGGTTGTTGCACCGCATTTCGAGCGACTTGCTTCGCCAATTCCTACAGAAGCGGACTTAACTCTCCGGGCAAGGCGATTGTCCCTCACACTCGACGCGTTCGTTCAACCTGGCGCAACAGCAGCAGGTGTGGGGCATTCTATTGGTGCAGCTACCCTTGTTGCTCTAACGGGAGCACAAATGTGGTTAGGGACCAGTCGGCGCGTCAACATTACACTGGATAGCCGATTAACTCGCCTTGCCCTGTTGGCGACGCCTACCAGGTTCTTCCAAGCTCCGGGAGCACTTGATGCGGTGCGGGTTCCAATTCTGGCATGGGTGGGTTCCAAGGATGGCATCACGCCTCCCGCCCAAACTGAATGGTTAGCTCATGCTATGCGCGATTGGCAAACAGTGGATGTTCGCGTCACTGATGGTGCTGGCCATTTCTCGTTCATGGATCTACCGCCGCCGCAAACTACGGAGCCGTTACCAAACAAGCAGGTATTTCTTCGGGAGCATTCAAGTGAAGTTTGCAAGTTCGTGGTTGGCTAAGGAGCACTATCTGTGGCAAACGACATGCGATAAGTGATACGGATAACATAGACCCTGAGCAACGACAGGTCAAACAAGCAGACCTTGATACCCTGATACTCGCAGCCCAGGAGGGACCTATTGACTTGAAGTATCTAGATGAGTCGGGTTGCTGTTTGTGGAGTTCGCTCAGCTACAGCTACGGTCGAGTGGGAAAACAAAAACGGGTAGAACAAAGGAAAACTCGAGGAGGACGGATCAGCATTTTAGGGCTATAGCATTTGAAGAGTTGGTTAGGACAGATATCTGAAAGCGTTATCTACGGCATCCCAGAGGCTCTCAAACTGCTTGAGCGTTTTACGTAAATAGTGCTTCAGACGTGCCCAAAACTTCTCAATTTTATTCAAATCTGGTGAATAGGTAGGCAAAAATAGTAGCTTGCAACCTGCTGCCTCAATTTGTTCTCGAATCCTTGCCGCTTGATGAAAACTGGCATTATCCATCACCACCACTTGCCCTGGTTTTAATTCTGGTACCAGGAACCTTTTCACCCATGTACTGACTAAAACACCCTCACAGTAGCCTTTGAATGTCATCGGAGCCATCACAACTCGATTGCGCCATCCGGCAATCATGCTAATTCGCTCCGTTCGATGCCCTAACTTCAGTCCCTCAAATCGTTTTGACGACTCGCACCAACCATAGGCATAGTCTTCTGTATCATCCACTCCTGCTTCATCCACAAATACCAATTGTTCGGGTGAGTACGTCTCTAACTCAGCTATGAAGGCTTGTCGTTGCGCTTCATCTCGTTCTCGGTAGCCGTAGCTCTTTTTTTACGAGTAAACCCAATTCGCTCTAATGCCTTGCCGATCGTCCGGTCACTGATCGGCACTTCCCAGAACTCAGCCATCCCTTGCTGGGTCAAATGACCATGTTGTTCGGCAAAGTTGCGGAACTTTTCTAAATCAGTAATTTTCGGTTGAGGACCCCGTTGGTAGTGACGATTGGCTGCGACGGAGCCTGTTGCTTCCCGTTGCTTCAACCACAGGTCAATCGTATTACGGCTGATCTTGAACAGTTGGCTGACGTGACTTTTACGATATCCCTCGTCAATCGCATCAAGAACTTTCTGGCGCAGGTCATCACTGTAAGGAGCAGGCATGGGCAGGGCTATTTTTGTTGAGATTTCCCTCTATTGTACCGTCCTAACCATCTCTTCGACTGCAATAGAGCAAACCGGGCAGTTAGCCGGGTTCAGTTCCTTACCAATTGATAGGGAGTGGGAGCGTTGCTGAATAGAAGTATGATTTTCGTGCTTGAGCCTTATGCAGCCTTCACCCTAGCCCTCTCCCAAAGGAGAGGGAACAAGAGTTTTAGCTCCCTTCTCCTGCGGGAGAAGGGTTGGGGATGAGGGTAATTCATATTCGCATTCAGCAAAGCCGGTTTTCTTTCGGGTGATGGTCGATTGCACCATTCAAGTTTTAGATCAAGTTCACGTCTGCCATCACTTCCACGATCGCCGGACCGTTATAGCCCAGGGCATCCGCCATCGCTTTGTCTAAGTCTTGCTTTTGGGTGACCCGCACGCCCATGCCACCGCAGATTTCAGCATACTTAGCAAAGCTGGGATTGTGTAAGGATGTTTGCCACACATCCCATTCTCCAGCTCGCTGTTCCTTGCTGATTTTGCCCAGCTCGCAGTTGTTGAGCAGGATGTGGGTAATGTTCATGTTGTATTTCACGGCGGTGGTAAAATCCCCCATATACTGGCCAAAGCCGCCATCTCCAGAGACAGAGACAATGGGGCGATCGTGCCCCACAGCGGCCCAGGCTCCCATTGCCCCCGGAAAACCGAAGCCAATAGAACCCAGGTAGCCCGACATCAGCACGGACTGAGCACGGCACTCAAAGTATCGGCCAAAGGAGTAGGTATTGTTTCCCACATCTACCGAGATCACTGCATTTTCAGGAACCTGGCGGGTCATCGCGGCAAAAATCGCAGCAGAATTCACCCCATTGCCCTGGTCATCCTGTTCCCGATGGCGTTTCTCCGCGCGCCAGATCGCCCAACGTTCTGCTACTTGCGATCGCTGATTCTCGGTCTGAACAGCGCCCACCAATGCCTGTTGCAACTGCTCTACCACCACGCTAATTTCACCCCACACCGGTACGGTCACTGGATGAAACTTACCCAGGGCTAAGGGATCGAAATCAACTTGAATAATGGGCTTGCCGGGATAAATCCCCGTATGGTTTGAGAACGATGCGCCAAACACCAGCAGCACATCAGCCTCGTTCATCAACCAGGAGGCGATCGGAGTCCCGCTACGCCCCAGCACCCCACAACCCAGGGGATGGTAATCGGAGATTTGTCCTTTCCCCTTGAAAGTGGTCAACACCGGAGCATTCAACTGTTCTGCCAGCTCAGTAATTGCTGGCATCGTAAAACGAGCACCGTGACCGACAATAATCACAGGACGCTTTGAGGCTTTCAGGAGTTCAACGGCTTGCTGCAAGGATTCTGGGGGGGGTGCGATCTGCATCGGCGTGATGCGTCCTTGGGGACCAGACGCTTTAGCATTGGTTGCAGCCAGTTCATTCTGCACTTCATCCGGAAAAATCAGATGAGCCACATCCCGTTTGAGCAGAGCATGTTTGATGGCTTGAGTCATTAACTCGCCATGCTTGCTGTGGCTGAGAACCGTCTGGCTCCAGGCGGCTACCCCACTGAAAGCAGCAGACAAATCACATTCCTGAAAATTCCCTGTACCCAACACTTGGGTACTGACTTGCCCCGTCATGGCCAGGATGGGAGCGCGATCGACTTTGGCATCCCACAGTCCGGTCAGCAGGTTGGTGGCTCCCGGACCAGCGATGGTTAAGCAAGCAGCCGGACGACCTGTCAGCTTGGCATACGCAGAAGCTGCAAATGCTCCTGCTCCTTCGTGGCGAATCCCGATGAAGGTGAGTTTCCCCTGTGCTTCTTGCCGCCGCAAGGCATCTGCCAACCCCAGGTTGGAGTGACCCACCATGCCAAAGACATGGGTGATGCCCCAGTTCACCAGGGTTTCTGCCATCACATCCGTCACAGTGCGAAGGTGAGGCTTTTCATCAGAGACGGTGACATAGATGCCATCGTCTCTGACTTCTACGGGAAAGGCTTCCAGCGCATCATCCACCTCCAGATTTCCAGGGGGTTTGCCCGTCAGAGGGCAGTAGTCCCAGCCATGCCAGGGACAACGCAATAAGCCATTTTCAATCGACCCTTCTCCCAACGGCCCCCCTTGGTGCGGGCAGCGGTTATCCAGGGCACCATACTGACCGTTGTAGTGAGTCATGGCCAGACTTTTGTGCCCTACCGTCACCGTTTTGACGCGACCTTCGGGTAATTCGTCCAATTCCAGTACTTTGAACCAGTGCGTTGCGGCAGCAGTCATGATTATTCTTCCTGACTATTCTTTACTGACTAAAGGGGCATGACTCCGGCATAGTTGACCCCAGTGAGATAGGCCATCTCCCGATCCCAGGTGGTCAAATCATCCAGACAGAATTGATTCAGGTGGGTATGACCACAGGCGCGAGCCATCACTTGCATGAGTTCTGTTGAGGCACGGAAGAAGCGGTTCAAGCGTTGTGCTGCTTCGTCGATGATCAATCGCGATCGCAGGTGTTCTTTTTGGGTCGCAATGCCAACCGGGCAGTTGTCGGTATGGCAGGCGCGCATCCCCAGACAGCCGATCGCCTGAATCGCCGCATTGGAGAGCGCAACGCCATCGGCTCCTAGCGCTAAGGCTTTGGCGAAATCGGCTGGCGTCCTCAAGCCTCCGGTCACAATCAAGGTGACATGGGTGGCCCCCCGTTGATTAAGATAGCGTCTCGCTCTGGCTAAGGCTGGCATCGTGGGCACAGAGATGTTATCTCGGAAGATCAATGGGGCTGCGCCCGTGCCACCCCCTCGTCCATCCAGAATAATGTAGTCCACGCCAATCCGGAGTGCTGCTTCGATATCTTGCTCAACGTGCTGTGCCGACAGTTTGACCCCGATGGGAATGCCCCCTGTCGTATCGCGCACTGTCTCAGCAAATTTGCGAAAGTCTTCAACCGATTCCCAGTCAGGGAACCGGGGGGGAGAAACGGCGGGTTGCCCTTCCTTTAGACCCCGGACTTCCGCAATTCTACCCTTCACTTTGTTTCCCGGCAGGTGACCACCTGTGCCCGTTTTAGCGCCCTGACCGCATTTGAAGTGAAATGCCTGCACTTGCATCAGCTTGTCCAACGAAAAGCCAAAGCGAGCGGATGCCAATTCATAGAAGTAACGACTGTTATTACCTTGTTCCTCTGGCAACATGCCGCCTTCCCCTGAACAAATACCGGTTCCAGCGAGTTCTGCTCCCTTTGCCAGGGCAACTTTCGCCTCTTCTGATAGGGCACCAAAGCTCATATCGGAGACAAAAAGGGGAATGTCGAGTTTGAGGGGTTGCTTGGATTGGGGACCAATGACTAACTCTGTGCCCACTGCCACATCCTCTAACTGGGGCAGCCGAGCCAATTGCGCGGTTACAAACTGAAGTTTTGCCCATTGGGGAAGCTCTGGAGCCGGAATACCCATGGCCGCGACGGGGCCGTGGTGGCCGGTTTTGGAGAGCCCACTCGTGGCTAGTGCGTGGATCAGCTGGGTGTGGGGTTCCTCAATCGTGCCGTGGATATCCGCATATTGGCCCTGGTAAGCATCCCGATCGTAGGGTTGGGGATGGTTTTGTTTCCAAGCAATAATTTCGTCGGCATCAATATAGACATCGCCATTTTCAACCCAGGCTTCAAACTTATCCAGGGCTTCGTTGTTGCTGTAAGCACTCACGCCGCTGTCAAACCGATAGTCCCACTGATGAACGCCACAGACGATGTTGTTGCCCTCGATATAACCATCTGCCATCAGGGCACCCCGGTGTTGACAGCGACCATAAAGTACGGATACCTGGTCGTCCCAGCGCACCATCACCAAATCAATTCCCTCAGCGATCGCCCCAACAGGTTGGCGATCGGGAATCTCATGCCACACTGCAATCTTGATTTTGTTTACCATCAGGGCCTATCCACATCCTCTCAGTACACTGCAGATTTTATGGTTTGTTGCACTCCAAATTTATACATGAATGAGGCATGAATATAGAATTTCCTCAAGTTATCTCAATATCTTTATAACGATCAAACTGCCCTGATCCAAGAAAAATGGATATTCTTGAAGATTCAAAAATTCGAGTTGATGGGGATTGAGTTCTCCCTATTTACTGGTCTATTAAGGCATCCAAGCAGCAAACGCCAATTACTTGCGTGCCTTGCTTGGCCAATTCAGCTCGAATGTTTTGAGTTCAGGAATTGAGGGCAGCTTTGGAAGCTCTGTAGGAAACAAATACAGGGGCATTAGTAATGGATACCACCGACATCATGTTGACGATGCACGTTGTGCCGCCAGAGGCGAACGCGCCGCCACCATTACGTTGCAAGATCGGTGCAAAGGCCCGCACCATCAAAAGCGTACCGAAGTAGTTGGTATTCATCTCCCACTGAGCCGTTTCCACACTGGTCGCAGTAAATAGCCCACCAGAGCCGATCATGCCAGCATTGTTAGTGAACCATAACGGCACAATGCAACGGTGGTAGGAAACCTCAACAACCACACCAGCGTCTCTCGATCGTGGGCTGCCCTGACGTGTTAGCCCTCGCCTGCACTATAGCAATCCTCATTTTCTCAACTTGGCTAGAGCATCTTCAGCAGCCTGCTTTTCTGCATTTTTCTTACTGCTACCTTGACCCTCGCCGTAGAGTTTGCCATCCACATAAACCCTAGAAATAAACTCTGGAGCATGATCTGCCCCACCTGATTTTTCTGTGACGTACTTTGGAGGAGTTGCTGCTCCATTTGCCTGCATGAGTTCCTGGAACTTATTTTTAGAGTCAATATTTGAGCGAACTGCCATCACTTCTTTTGGCACAGAATCAAATAGTTGCGCTACTAAAGGGCGTAGCACCTCAATGTTGCGACTGTTATCTAGATAGTAAGCACCAATCACTGCCTCAAAAGTGCTGCTAAGAAGATTTGGATTCTGATAACCACCATCACGAATAGCACCTTGTCCCAAACGCATTCTGAAATCCAAGCCAACTTCAACAGCAAATCTGGCAAGCTGTTTTTCATCTACAAGTGCTGACCGCCGTCGGGTCATGTCATCTTCTCCCATCTCAGGATTAACCTGATACAGATATTCACCACTCAGGAAATTTAGAATAGCATCACCTAGAAACTCTAGACGCTCGTTATCTCCACCTTCTCCAGAGTTTTCATTGATATATGAGCGATGGGTGAGGGCTCGGCGTAAAAGCTTCTCGTCGTTAAACATCAAGAGTTTATGCATTTTCCCCTTCTTAATTCACTAAAACCTGATTTGTGCAAGAACGGGATTGTCGAGGTGGATAGAGACTATTCCCACGAGAGTTATTACAGGGCAAACATGCCAACCGTAGATTTTCTAGGGAGTTTGAACCAACTCGACTTTTAGGTTTTAGATGGTCGAGGATTATCTACTTGCGTTCTCACAGACAACCCAGAGGGCTGAGCTTGGGCGTTAGCCCTGCGCCTCATGAAAATGGAGGCAATTCCGGATGACGGGGCAAGGTGTCAGCGAACTCAGCCCAACTAAGGTGTTTTGAATGCCAGTAATGCAGAGTTGGCTTCACTGACTCTGGGTTGTCCAGACTACCGATCGTGATGTCAATGAGGCCTGGCAAGAAACTCGCCGTGAAAGTGATCTGGGTACCACAGGCCACACAAAAGCCCCGCTTGGCTTCAGGAGATGATGCGAAAGGTTTTGGCTGTGCCTTGCTGAAATGAACTTGATCTTCTTGATACATGGCCCAAGCAACGGCTGGCGCAGCATGAGCGCGACGACACATTGCGCAATGACAGATTGCGGCCAAGACTGGCTCACCAGAAATTGAGTATCTGATTGCACCGCACTGGCAACCACCTTCAATTTTCTCTTCTAACATTTCAGACTCCTGGTTTTAAGGGCTAACGTTGCCGATCAACCTTCGACGATCGGTGTGCATGGGCGTTGTTAGACCGTCAGTATCTCAGCCACGTCGCGCCGCCTCGATCATGGCGATGTCAATCTTTCGCATCGTCATCATCGCATTGAAGGCGCGCTTGGCGGCAGCAGGGTCGGGATCGGTAATCGCTTCTGTCAGGGCCAGCGGCGTGATCTGCCACGACAACCCCCACTTGTCCTTGCACCATCCGCAGGCACTCTCTTGGCCACCATTGCCGACAATCTCGTTCCAGTAACGATCCGTTTCGGACTGGTCAGCGGTTGCGACCTGAAACGAGAACGCCTCGTTATGCTTGAATGCAGATCCTCCATTGAGACCGAGACACGGAATCCCCATTACGGTGAACAAGACGGTCAACACATCTCCTTCCTTTCCGGACGGAAAGTCCCCCGGCGCGCGTTGCACAGCGTCAACAGAAGAGTCTGGAAAGGTAGCGGCATAAAACCGTGCCGCTTCCTCGGCACTTCCGTCATACCAAAGGCAAACTGTGTTCTTTGCTATCTTTGTCATGTGGCTTGTCCATTGAGATTAGAATTTAGGCTTTGCTGAATGCAAATATGAATTACCCTCATCCCCAACCCTTCTCCCGCAGGAGAAGGGAGCTAAAACTCTTGTTCCCTCTCCTTTGGGAGAGGGCTAGGGTGAGGGCTGCATAAGGCTCAAGCACGAAAATCATACTTCTATTCAGCAACGCCAGAATTTACGCCATCGCCTGAGATTAGAATTTACGCCATTGCTGAACCGCATCAATGTGTTAACCGCATCAATGTGTTAACCGCACCAATGTGTTTCCCATTGGCGGTCTAACGAACCAACTGAGCAACTGCCCCAGACTTGAGATTTCTCCTTAATAACTATTCATTTGCCTAAAGTTGGTGAGACTGAAAGCCCAGTTGCCTGATGTGTAGAAAACTGCGTCCGCTCAACTCTTTTATTCATCTACAACCATTTGAAAACCACCGAAGATCAAGCGGCTTCCGTCGAAAGGCAGTGGGTTACTCTCGTTACTCATGCGAGAGTCCTTCATGACTTTTTCCATACCAGCGTTTCTAGCGTCTCGTGAGGGCCATGATATCCAAGAAAAGACAACGGTTTCATCGTCTTTACACTGTACTGCCATCGGGAATGATGTTTTCTCTCCAGATGGAACATCATCTCCCCAACATTCCACTAACCGAGTTGCTCCATGCTCTTTGAATACTACGGCAGCTTCACGGGCATGCTGGATATAAGCTTCCTTGTTTTTTGTAGGTACTGCAGCTACAAAGCCTTCGATGTATTCCATTACCGCCTCCTGAAAAACATAATTTGGCTTGACATCTACTTGACATCTAATTCCCTTGGAGGCTTTGCTGAATGCAAATATGAATTACCCTCATCCCCAACCCTTCTCCCGCAGGAGAAGGGAGCTAAAACTCTTGTTCCCTCTCCTTTGGGAGAGGGCTAGGGTGAGGGCTGCATAAGGCTCAAGCACGAAAATCATACTTCTATTCAGCAACGCCCCCTTGGAGTTGACAGCATAGAGATCCTGCCCAAGGAAATAGTGTGGTGACCTCCGATATAGAACAATAGTACTACAAATCAAAGATCTGTCCACCTAACCATCTATAAAGATTTGTGAAAGAAGGGTACAAGCTTTTCAGGGGTTGGAATTTTGTGCAGGCATCAGACTGATGTGGGTCTGGTAGAGTAGGAAATCAACGATTCACCTGCTCAAGCTATGGAATGCAAGCTCTGCCGTCATTCTAAGACCCATAAACATGGCAAAATCCCCATGGGCATCAACACTACTTCTGCCTGGGGGATTTAATCACCTATCTAACAATAATTTTGATGCACAACCCCTGATTGGAATATAACGGCCTACTCTTCATAGTCCGTATCAATCTCAATATCCAGGGTGTCCTCATCAACCCGGATATATAAAACATTAGGGCGACAGCACACCTGGCAGTCTTCCACGTAAGATTGCTGCCCTCCAGCGCTCAGATCGATAAACGTCAAATTAGGCTGACCACAATAGGCACAGAGATACTCTGCCGTGCTTTCCATCTGCAAATAATGGGGTCTAATCCAGCTTCAGGGCGCTGGCCGGAACCTCATCCCAGGACTCTACTTTGCGGATGCGGGCCACCCAACCTTCTTTCTTCTGGTCTTCCGTCAGGTTTTGCTCAAAAGAGGCATGACAATCATTGGCCTGGTCTTCGTCATAACAGGCAATGCAGGAATACAGAATCCCGGATGGATCAATTTGCTCATTCACCCAGATTGCCATAGTTAACTCCTCTACATATCAATAGGGCTGGGTTTCAGCCATCATTCTATAGTAGCTATCGGATGGAGATTAGCAAGATTTTCTAAAGCTTCACCGGTCACCCGACAAATGCGCCAGTCGGGCAAAATATCAGCTCCCATCCGCCGGTAGAAGGCGATCGCAGGTTCATTCCAGTCCAGCACACTCCATTCCAGACGACCACAGTTATGGGCCACTGCTCGCTGACCCAGGTAACTCAGAAGCGCTTTGCCAATGCCCCGCTGGCGATACTCTGGGAGCACAAACAGATCTTCCAGATAGATGCCAGGACGGGTTAGAAACGTCGAGTAATTGTAGAAGAATAGGGCAAATCCGACGCTCTGATCATCGACATCTGCTAGTAGGGCTTCCGCATGGGATTTGGGACCAAACAGGTGCTCCTCCAGATCTGCAGCTGTTCCAGTGACCGCATGGGACAGCTTCTCATAGGCGGCCAATGCCTGAATCAGTTGGAACAGAACAGGAATATCTGCTGCCATAGCAGCACGAATCACAGGTTGAGACTCTAACATTGATAGTGGCGCATCATCGCTGTGGACCTAAGGCATGCTAGCACGGACCCGAAATCCCAGGGAAAGGACGCTTAGCGCAGCCAGGTCCGCAGACGGGCAGCCACCTGGGGTCGCCGCAGCTTGCGCATCGCCCGCGTCTGGATCTGGCGGACTCGCTCCCGCGAGAGGTTAAATATTCCCCCCACTTCCTCCAGGGTACAGGGTTCCCCGGTGGTGAGGCCATAGCGGAGGGCAATGATGTCCTGTTCCCGCTGGGTCAGCACATCCGCCAACACATCCAGGACCTCCTGGCGCAGCATCACTTCACTGATGCGGGCTTCTGGCCCCTGGGTTCTGCCATCCTCCAGCAGATCAATCAGTTCCGTATCTTCTTCCTTACCAACCCGATGATTCAAAGACAGGGATTGTTGATGAATCTGTTGCAACTCCCGCAACTGCCGTGGGGAAAGGTCCAGAACCTGAGCCAGTTCACTCTCAGAAGGGTGGCGGTGCAGTTCTTTGCGTAATTCCCGGTAGACCTTTTTCAAGCGATTAAGCTTATCAATCACATGCACCGGTAGGCGGATAGTTCGGGCATCGTTGGCGATCGTGCGGGTAATCCCCTGGCGAATCCACCAGTAGGCATAGGTCGAGAACTTATACCCCTTATCCGGATCAAACTTCTCAGCCGCCCGGTTTAAACCCAAGGCCCCTTCCTGGATCAAGTCCAGAAAGGGAACCCCTCGATTCAGATACCGTTTGGCAATAGAAACCACCAGCCGCAAATTCGAGCGAATCATTTTCCGCTTGGCTGTACGGGCGTGATGAAGCTTGACTTCCAATTGCCGTTCAGTCAGCCCCAGGATGACCGCCACCTCGGATCGGGTTGGGTTCCGTTCCAGTTCTGTCTGCAACCGCTCCTGGATGGCCCCAATCTCAACCAGGAATTTGACCTGGCGAGCCAGTTGAATTTCTTCATCTGCCCGCAGCAACGGATAGCGTGCCATTTCCTTGAAAAAGGTTCCGATCGCATCCTCAGAGAGGGATCTGCCATAACTGGGTAGAACCTCCCCCAGCCGTTCCGAATCTGGACCGAGGTCCTGACCCTCCACCTCCTGCAAATCCGATTCGCGCAGTTGGGTCAGAGCAAGGACCCCATCCCGTCGAACATCCACTCCCAAACCCAGGGGTCCCCTGAGTCCCTCCCCAGATTCAGGCCCGCCACGGGAATTGAATCCGGACACTTCAAATTCAAAGGTGTTGAGCTGAGCAAGGTTTCTATTCACAATCCAGACCGGTTGCTTGCGAGAACAGTTGCCACCTCATAGATAGAGGAACTTTCCTGAAGTCGGCTGTTCACTGGACTACAAAAGCATCGAAAGCTCATTTCCTCAGGCTCTTAGAACAAATGGTCAGCCTGCTGCAGAATCAGGTCACAGTCCTCATCTTGGCCTTGTTGCTTATAGAGTCTGGCTGCCCGATAGAAATCTCGACGGGCCATGTCCGTCTCGCCTAAGCGTTGATGGGCATACCCCCGACTGTAATAGGCTTTGGCATAGTCGGAATCCAGGGCGATCGCATGGGAAAAATCTTCGATCGCGGCCTGCTGATAGCCCAACTCAGATCGAATGACCCCCCGGTTATAGTAGCCCTTAGCATAGTGGGGATTCAGCTCAATCACCCTGTTGTAATCCGCCAGGGCAGACTGCTTCTCCCCCAACTCGGAATAGGCCAGCCCCCGATTCAGATAAGCCTTGGGTTCACTCGCATCCAGGGCAATTGCCTCATTAAAATCTGCCAGGGCCGCCCAGACATCCTGGAGGTGTCTGTAGGCCACTCCCCGATTGATATAGGTGGGCACATGGCGGGGATGAAGGCGCAGCACCTGGGAATAGGCTGCGATCGCATTGTCAAAATCGCCAGAACAATAGGACTGGACTCCCAGGGAAAACCAGCTACCAGCCAGGTTTTCTACCAGGGGACTCGGAGAAGTCAATGGTGCAACCATAATCTAAACCGGATAAACAGGGGACATAACAACCAGACTCGAATCCAGCAGAATACATTCAGCTCCAGGATTGAAACCCGCTCCCAGACAAAGCCAGCACATTCGAAGCGGGGCTAATTCTCCAGAGGAGTTCCGTATATTGCAGGTAAGGTTAGAGATTCATACAATCTAGTTCAGTAAGAATACGGTGGCATCCGTACATTTTTTTAAAAACTTTAAAAATCAATCTGTTCAGAATTCCGCAGTCCCCTTCAAAAGACTCAGGCATCTGTCCCATATTCTCCCAGGGCGATTGGCTGCCAAGCCCTCCCCCTTGCCAACGCTCCTTTCCCACCTGTTAGACTGACAAACAGACGTTGACAGGCCACTCCCGATGTATCCCTCTGTAAGTTTGCTGCGCGCTGAATCCTACAACCAGGAACCCCTGATGGCTGATTTAGCCACCCTACTGGAGCCATTGGGTGGTCTCACAAGCCTGATCAAGCCCGGCGATCGGGTCTTACTGAAACCCAATCTCCTCACCGGAGCCCGCCCCTTTAAGGAATGTGTCACCCGCCCGGAACTGGTCTACTGCGTCGCCCGGATGGTCCAGGCCGTCGGGGGTAAACCCTTTATCGGGGATAGCCCCGCCTTTGGTAGTGCCAGGGGCGTGTTGCAGACCAACGGCTATCAGGAGATTCTGAAGCAACTGGATCTGCCGATCGTAGAATTTCACGGCAAGCGCTATCAGACGGTCAGCGAAGGCTTTAATCATCTCCTCCTGTCCAAAGAGGCGATCGAGGCCGATGTGGTGATTAACCTGCCCAAGGTCAAGTCCCATGCCCAGCTCACCCTCACCCTGGGGGTCAAAAACCTGTTTGGTTGTGTTCCGGGCAAGATGAAGGCCTGGTGGCACATGGAGGCCGGAAAAGACCGGCAGCGCTTTGGGGAAATGCTGGTGGAAACAGCGCGGGCGATCGATCCCGATCTGACCATTCTGGATGGCATCATCGGCCATGAAGGCAACGGTCCCAGTGGGGGAGAACCCCGTCGCTTGGGGATCCTGGGGGCTTCATCCGATGTCTTCGCCCTCGATCGGGCCATGGTCGAAATCCTTCAGGTTGACCCGGCGATTGTTCCGACGATAGCTGCTGCCGAACACCTGGGATACGGTCCCGACCTGGAGACGGTGCTGTTTCCCCATCTGCACCCCTCTGACCTGCAAATTGCTGACTGGCAATTGCCCGATCGTCTGATCCCGATCGATTTCGGTCTACCTCGGGTCGTCCAATCCACCTTCAAACACCTGTATATCCGGTTTATCAAAGAACCCATCCGGGCCTATGCTAGCCCCCGATAAGAGGATGGGTTGATCGGGTGCAATGATCACAATGGCCACAGGCAAAAGTTGCCGCCTCAGCCGCAAATCCAAACGCCCGCAGGATGAATTGCCACCGACAACTGCGAATCCGGAAATATGCTTCCATTTGCCGGATAGCCTCCGTCTGCAATGGGGCAGCAACCCTGGGGGCCGATCGCTGAATTCGGTAATGAAAGGGGTCTTCCCACACCAGTTGACCGGAACCCTGTAACCAGGCCAGGGCCAGAGCTGCCTCTGGAAACTGGCGAGTCACGGTTCTCACCTCTCCCCGCACTGGCAACTGAGTCAGAAGACGACGGGCAGTCTGCTGCTGCGATCTCAGATGTCCGACAAAAAACTGTTGCCGCTGGTGATCTTCGGGATCTAGCCAGCCGGTGGGTTCACTGACCAGGGTCAGGGCTTCGGTGGGCTTGCCATCCCGGCCTCCCCGGCCAATTTCCTGCACGTACTCCGACATTAGCAGGGGAGCATGCAGGTGAATCACCCAGCGTACAGCCCCCTTATCAACGCCCATCCCGAAAGCACAGGTGCAGACGACAAATTGCAGTCGATCGGTTAGCCAGTCCTGCTCAATCTGGCGTCGCTCCTGAGCTGTTAATCCGGCATGGTACGCCGCAGTCGCCAGACCCTGCTGGCCCAACCAGGCTGCTAAACTTGCACTATCTCCCCTCGTCCGCACATAAACCAGACCCGACTGCCCCGGTCTAGCTTGAATAAACGCCAGGAGCTGCTGTCGCCGCCCCCTGGGGCTCCAGGCAATCCGAACAGTCAGATTTAAATTGGGCCGGTAGGGATTCTGCCGAAAGACCTGGGGCTGGCGCAAATCCAAAATACGGGTAATCAACTGTTGCGCTGCCGGGTCGGCTGTGGCGGTGAAGGCGGCGATCGGAATCTGGCTTCCGGGTGGTCGAGCCTGCAGCAGAGCCTTTCGAACGGCCCCTAAACGGTAATAGGCTGGCCGAAAGGATTCCCCCCATTGCGCTAAACAATGGGCTTCGTCCAGAACCAGCCGATTAATCCGCAGAGAGGGTTGCTGGAGCTGCTCCCAGATTGACGGATTCAGCAACGTTTCCGGAGATAAATACAGCAGGCGCAAGGTCTGCTGTTTAAGCGCCTGCAAAACCCGTCGCCGCTGTGGGACTGAAACCTCACTGTGGAGCAGGGCTGCTGGAAGATGGCGCTGTTGCAGCGCTTGCACCTGATTCTCCATCAGGGCCACTAGGGGAGAGAGGACGATCGTCAAGCCTGGTTGCACCAGGGCCGGGAGTTGAAAGCAAATCGATTTGCCGCCCCCCGTTGGCATGATCACCAGGGTATCCCGGCCATCGAGCTGGCAGCGAATAATCTCTTCCTGGGGAGATCGGAACTGATCGTAGCCCCACCCCTGTTTGAGCGTTTTGAGCAAGTCATCAGTGTTTAGCATGGCCCCTAGGGTAGGCCATCCAACCCAGAGCCATCTTCCGCGATCGGGCTGAAGCCCTTGCCGGAATTACTGAATCACACTGCCTCTTTGCGTCAGACGGTAGAGCAACGCCCGCCAGGCAAACTGGGGCAGCGCCAGCATACGCCGCCAGCGCCAGGGCTCTTTGTAAAGCCGGTAGACCCACTCCATGTGGTGATTGCGCAACCAGGCAGGTGCTCGGGACTTGGTTCCAGCCCAAATATCCAGGCTGCCACCCACGCCAATCCAGATGGAATTCGGGCAGAGCGATCGATTCTCCGTAATCCAGTACTCCTGACGAGGCACTCCCAATCCCACCAGAATAATGCTGGGTTGCAAACTCTTCAGGGTCTGCTTGAATTCTGCCTGGTCTGCCGCTGCCAGATAGCCGTGCTGACAACCGGCAATTCTCAACCCTGGTGCCCGTTGTTGCCACTCCCGCACAACCTGATCCACTACCCCGGGAGCCCCACCATAAAAGAAAACTGAACCCGGTTGATCCAACTGGGCACAGCGGCACAGCAGTGACTCTGCCAGTTCAATACCAGGAGAGCGCTGCAATCGAATCCCTTGAAGCCAGCAATAGAAGACAATGCCAGAGCCATCTGGAACCACTAAATCCGCTTGAGCAATGATCCGGGCCAGGGCAGGGTTGTGGTCCGCCTGCATGGTCATCTCGGCATTTAAGGTCACGACCTGAGTTCCCAACTTTTGCTGTAAACGAGAAACCAACCAGCCCACATAGTCATCCATCAGGTGAACCGGAAGCCCCAACACAGAGATCGGTCGAGGGGTCTGGGATATGTCCTGTTGTTCAAACAGCCGTACATTCATAAATCTGATCAATCTCAGGGTCAATCTGGAGGTTTCTTCACTTCTCAAACCCACATTATCAGATCATTTTCGCCTTCTTTGCCGCGATCGCAAAACCTACTGGGTTAAGAGCACAGACCATGGATGGACTGCTGGTCCAGTTGTCCCACTCTCAGGGGAGGAGCAAATCCGAATCTGAGTCTTGCACCCCTTAGACCAGATTGCTATAAAGGTCAGTAACTTTAGTCGCCTTCACCCCAACACCCTATGTGCACTGTCTGCCTTCTCATCTCTACCCTGACTCTCTTCAACCCCAGCGGGCTTGATCTGTCACCCAACCCCGCCAGAGACATTTCCCTGGCTCAGGATAGCCAGATTGCCCTGACTCAAGTCATGCAAAATTTGCCCAACACCTCGGAGACTCAAGTGCTCCGGGAGGGCTTGACCACAATCCGGACGCAACTCGCGACAGTTGAGACCGATCAGGAAGCCAAGGCAATTCTGGATCGGGAACTGACTGTCCTCTCCCAAAGATTGATGGCAAGCCCCAATGCCGATCGGGTAGCTGAGATCCTGAAGGGGATGATGATCGAAGACACTGGATCCGACAACAACCCCCAAGCTAAAACCCTGCCGATCGATCTTTCCGTGTTCCTGAAACTGCACAACCAAAGCTGGGGATGGTTACATTAAGCCTTCAGTCACCCTGGCATCCCTACTTGAGCAGTTCTTCTAACTTTTGCTGATTCCAGAGCGATTGGTAAAGGCCAGACTGTTCCAGCAGTTCGGCATGGGTTCCGGCCTGAACAATCCGGCCCCGATCCATGACCAGAATCCGATCAGCGATCGCAGCAGCTGAAAGTTGATGGGAGATAAAGACCACGGTCTGGCGTTTTGTGCCCTCAGAAAGGTTTTGTAGGATCTGAGTCGCTGTCTGGTTATCCACGCTGGAGAGGGAGTCATCCAGGATCAAGACGGGAGCATCCACCAGCAGAGCCCGGGCTAGGGCAGTACGCTGCCGCTGACCCCCAGAGAGGGTAATACCCCGTTCCCCGACGATCGTTTCGTACTGCCGGGGAAAGTTGAGAATCTCCGGGTGAATCTGGGATTGTTTAGCAGCCTGTTCCACTTCCAGGGGCTCAGCCCCTGGCATGCCGTAACGAATATTATTGCGCACGGTCGTACTGAACAGAAAACTATCCTGGGGCACATAGGCAATCATGCGCCGCAGATCCTGCAGGTTGATCTGGGTAATATCCTGATCATCCAGAAACAGTTGCCCCGGAGCAATGTCCAGCAGGCGGGGCAGAGCATTGGCCAGGGTAGATTTACCCGATCCAATCGGCCCAACAATGGCGACGGTCTCCCCTGTTTGAATGGTGAAGTTGACCGATTCCAGAGCTGGGATTGCCGCACCAGGATAAGTATAGGTCAGGTGACGAGCGGTGAGTTTTCCCCTGGCCTGGGTTAGGGCGATGGCTCCTGGCGGATCAACAATTTTGGGTTCTGCCATCAGGATGGTTTCCACCCGATCGATACTGACAGCCCCCCGTTGATAAGTGGTGATGGTAAACCCCAGTAGTGCCGTCGGAAACACCAGCCGTTCCACGTAAAGCAGCAGCGCAATGAAGTTACCCACGGTGAGAACCCCACTGGCGATCGCTGACGCCCCTTGCCACAGCAACAACAGAAAACTGGTACTGGAGATGCCAATCAGCACCGGAAAGAGAATATTCCGGGTTTTTGCCAGTTGTAAATTGGCCACCAGCAGACGTTGATTCAGTTCTTGAAAGGCCCCTCGCTCATTGTCTTCCTGAGCATAAATTTTAATCAGGGCAATCCCACTCATGTCCTCCTGAATCAACTCACTCATGCTCGATAGCTCTTCCTGAACAACCAGTTGTTCCTGGCGTAGTTGATCACTAAAGAGGCGAACCAACAGCAGCATGAAGGGGTAAACGGAGATGGCCAAAAGACTCAAGGGCAGATTAATCGACAGCATAACGGGCAGGGTCAAGCTGTAAGCGAAAATGGTATTGGCCAGACTGAGGACCGCAAAGCCAACCAGGCGACGAATATTTTCCACATCACTGGTCGCACGGCTGATCAGGTCACCAGCGGTATTGACTGCAAAATAGGCTGGCTCCATTTGTAACAGATGATCAAAAATGCGTTGCTTCAGATCAAACTCCACCTGCCGACCCGCCCCAAACAACCAGATGCGGGAAGCCATCCGGATCACCCACATCACGGAGGCCAACCCGATGATCAGAGCCACATAGTAGGCAACTCGACCAAAACTGAAGGCGACCTGTAACTCATCAATGGCGCTCCGAATGAGTAGAGGAATCGTTACCCCCAGACAATTAACCAGAAGCAAGGCCAAAATCCCTGCACTCACTTTCTGCCAGTGAGGACGCAGGTAAGCAGCCAGTTTTTGAAGTTGAGATCGAGGAGCCATGATGATATCCGTCAAGCTATCCGCACAAAGATGCCTCTCGATCCTATACGACAGGATGCCTTAACGATTGCGAATGAAGTAGTAGAGGGAGGCCAACCACTCATCCGTTACCCGGGTGGTTTGGGCCAGAGCACCTGCACTGGGAATCAGCTTGCGCAGCAAGCGATCGGGGGTGACCCCCACTGAAAAAAAGTCGGTGGGTCTGGCGATTACGGCCAGACCCTTATTCTCAAAAGTTTTCACAGCCCGGTAAGTGTTCAACGCATGGGTCACCAGAATAACCTGGGTCCCCAGGCCCCGATCGGTGAGAATAGATTTGACCGTATTGGCACTGGTGAGCAGGCTGGTGGCTTCACAATAGGCTTCCTGCCGACTCGTTGGCTTACTCTCATTCGACTCGATAATGGTGCGGGTGGTGATGGTTTTGCTGCTGATAATATCGCCCTCGGCCACTCCCCGTCTGACCAGTTGGCGGGCGATGGCATCGCTATTGACGGCTGACAACACCCCATTCTGGCGGCGATCGCCACAAATAATCACCTGAGACCGATTTCCCCGAGCCGCCTGCTCTCCATACAGTTGGGCCGTGTAAGGAAGGCGATTATCCAACAGTTGAATCTGAGGGGTATCCGGAATCACGTTAGCGCCCTGGGCAATTTTGATCGTCTCCTGGCCCAGCAAAATGATGGTCCCGGTTAGGGTTGCCGATCGAGAAGTCACACTGAGGCTTTCCTTTTCCATGCGTTCAGTCAATTCGTCAGCAACGATCGGCAAACTCGAAATCAAGACGATCAGGGTCGCAATGAGAATTCTCTGGGGTGCAGCTTTGGTCAAATCCAGATTGAAGCCGATAAACTTGCTATCTTTGAATAGGCTTTTCTGCTGAACAATGGGGAGCCCCTGCAAAATAGCGCTCAGAATAAGCACCAGGGAAAGGCCCAGAGGTTTTAAGGGTAAGGATAGGATCTGCCAGATATCCGCAGCCGTACCGTCATTACTGGGAGACAAAACAGCCAGAAGAATAACTGCAGCAAAAACCAGCACACCCAGGACGGTATAGAAAAGCTGGCCCACAAATTTACTTAAAGCAAACCAGATGATCCAGATAATCAGCAGCGCCAGGAGAATCTGGCTCAAGAGCTCAAACATGGCTGCTTAATCCCTCATGCAAGTCCTATCCATTTGAAGCATGCTCACGATAACACAGTTGCCCCACAGGCCAAGAGGAGCAGGGCATTTTCAGGCCTGCTCCTCTTTCAGACAGGACAGAACATCAGGAGCCATTGTCCATACCAGGGCCGTAAATCCATAAGGCCGAGCCAATCTCCATCCACTAGAATGGCTATCAGGTGTGATTTTTAAGAGGAACCCCGGTGGAAGTCAAGTCTGATCAGCTCCAATCTGTTCAGTTGCAATCTGTCGTAGAAAAGGTGGCAGAAGCCGTACTCGCAACCACTGAGACCGTTGACCGCTTGGCCGATCGGATGGATCTCCTGGTGACTCAGGTCCAGCAACAAGGCCAGCAGGTTCAGCAGCAGGGATATCAAATTTTCGCCTTGAGTGATGCCATTCAAACCCTGGTCGAAGTCCAGGACAATATTCTGGAACGGCTGGGCAACCTCACAGAAGTCTTGCAACACCTTGTCATGGCCACGGATGACAAAGGGTCACGCTAGCAAGCTTGGGTTACAGGACAATCACGAGCTTGGGTTAGGGGACAAATGTCTTGGCTCAGTTTCAAGATTTGCCATAATGGTGAAACTTGAAGACACAAACAGAACACCTTACTGCAGAAAAGAATTGGGATTCGAGTGGTGGGAAAGGCTCAAAAGACGGACCTTGGGGACTGCGACTCTATGACGTTGGCAGAGGAATGGGCGAAGGATTGGCGACTACGGATTCAGACAGATTTTCCCAGTCAAAGTTCTGCTGCTGTGGAAAGCATGGTGCGCTGGCTGGTTGGGGAAAACCCCGATCGGGTCACAGCCATGACTGGCGAAGAACGATCGATTGCCCAGCAAGCCATGGACTATCGGTACCGCATTCTACAACAGCGTTATCTGGGCGTCGGCCCAGAACAGGCCTATCGACGTTTAATTCAACGTTTGGGTAGCCTGTTTCTGCTGCGGAATAAGATTCGCACCTGGGTGGCCCTGAGTCGAGATCGGCAACGAACCGTCGTGGATGTGCTGCAGGAAGTCGTACAGGAATTGCTTCAAAACGATCGGTATATGCAGCAGCAGCTCAATTGGATCGCCCAATGTACCGCAAATCCTCGACTACGAAACTCCCTTCTGTTGGCCAGCACCGAAGAATATTGCCTACGTCCCATTCGTAACCAGCCACTGCTAGCCTACCGGTTTGTCAACTACTTACGCCGGTCTCAGCGGGGAGGCATGACCCAGGTCCCCACGAATGACTTGGTGCGATTGGTCTCCGATGAGGTCATTGCTGAAGACGCCGACAACCCCGTCAGCCTGCTGGACAATCAGGCCATTGCCCAGTACCAAGAAGACCAGGAGTGGGAACATCGACAGGTGCTTCGCAATACTGTTCAGCAAGAGTTCTCGGCCTATCTGGTTGAAAATGTGGAACCCCTGGCGGCTGAATGGTTAAAGCTTTACCTCCAGGGATATACCCAGGAGGCAATTGCCACCGCGTTAAACGTCCCAATTAAGCAAATTTACCGACTGCGCGAAAAGATCAGTTATCATGCAGTTCGAGTGTTTGCCCTCAAAGCTCAACCTGATCTGGTCGCCAACTGGTTGGAGGTTTCTCTCCAGGAACATAGCCTGGGGCTGACCCCAGAACAGTGGCAGCAATATCTGGATAGCCTAACACCAGAACAATGCCAGTTAATCAATAAACTGAAGGCCGGTAAAAGTATTGAGTCGATCGCCCGGGATCTGAATCTCAAGACCAATCAAGTGATGGGGGAATGGGGAAAGCTTTATCTGGCTGCCCAAGCTGTTCGGACTGCATCCTGACTCCCCTGACCCTCCAGCCCAACTGTTCAGGGTCAAATCATGATTGTAAATAAATTTTACTAGAGCCCAATTCGGTTGAGTTTCTTCAGGATTTCGTTCGATAGTTGAGATTACGATAATAGTACTGTTGGATTTAGCACTAACTTCTGCCCTATGGTGTCTTTACCTGGTGACCGCACTGAGTCGAGAGGCAATGGCCCGGGTGAGCGAACCACAACACCCAGTTCAGGCATCGAGGGAACCCCACGCCTGGACTCAGAGCAGATGTTTCAGTTGATCGATAGCATTCTGCCGCTTGAGGTTTGCCTTTATCACCAAGTCCTGCCCCTGTCTGTGGAAGGAAGTCGGATGAACTTGGGCATGGTGAACCCGGAAGATACTGCTGCCCTGGATTACATCCGCCGAATTTTAGCCTACATTAAGTGCTCCCTGGTCCCCCGATCGATTTCGTCGGAAGTTCATCAAGCAATGCTGTCAGCTTACTTAAGCTATGCTGACAAGAAAAAGAAGATCGTTGAGCAAGCTCCACCTTCCAAGGCCGATCGACCCCCTAAAGCCAGTCCCAAGAAACCTGCAGATACCCCCCCACCGGTCGATCGTAATGCTCAAGCCACACTAATTCTGGACAGCCCTGACGAAATTGAATTGGCCAGATCTAGCAGTCGCCCTCCTGAGGCTCCTCCTAAGTCCCCTGAAGAAACCCCGACAGTTACGGGTTCTGGAGCAAGAGACGAGCCGATCGAACATCTCACAGACATTGGTGCTCTGCAGGCTTCATTTCCGGCTGTAGCAGAGCCCAAGGCAAACAGCAACGAAACTTTGATCCTGAAAGAAGAGGTTCAGGCGCTTCCGGATGGAACTTCGGCAGCGATTGTCGAATCAGACGCCGGTGACTCTACCCTGTCTCTACCAGAGCTAGATGTGCGGGCCACTCATCTCAATAGCCCGATCGAAGTTTTGGGATTGCTCCCACCCAAAAACCTGATGCATGAGCTGCTGGCTAGAGTTCTGGCTGGAGGCATTGGTCGGCTCTTCCTGGAACGACAACAGCAGCACGGGCGAATTCTCTGGAGCCAGGACGGCGTTCTACAGTCTGCCCTGGAAGATCTCTCTCCATCTCTATTTCAGGGGGTGATTAACGAATTTAAGCATTTGAACAATCTCCCGTTGCTCCCCATTCAGAAACCCCGGGAGGTCGAGATCGAGCGGCTCTATCAGGGCAATCGCCTACTTCTGCGCTTTCGATTCATGCCAGGGATCAATGGAGAGGAGGCTACTGTGCAGGTACTCAGAGGAGCTGCGTTAAAGTTCCATCAGCAGCAACAGCTGGCCGTCCTGGGTCGAGACGCCCTTGGAATTGCCAAACAACTGCAACGGAAGTTGAGCGAAATTAGCGAGCGAGCCACAACCGAACGGGCCTCTCTGCGTTCCAATCAAGAGTCACTGACAGCCTTGAACCAAATGCTCATGAGCATGAAGCAACAGATTCAAGATCTGGAAGCCCTGACCCTGAAGGAAGGGGGAGGTAGCGCCAACCTGGCCGACCCATGACGTGATGGGGATAGGATAGAGACGGGATTAATCCCGTCTCTATCCTATCCCCATCACGTTAGCACCAGGGATCAGACGCGGGCTGCTACGGGTTCAGGCCAACGGTTCATAGCTTTACCCACGACAGACAATTCTTTTATTAGGCGATCGAAACGCTCTGGCGTCAAAGATTGGGGCCCATCCGACAGGGCTTTAGCCGGGTTGGGGTGAACCTCAATCATCAGCGAGTCCGTTCCGGCTGCAATCGCAGCCATAGCCATGGCGGGCACATATTCTGCCCGTCCAGTGCCGTGACTAGGATCGATCATGATTGGCAGGTGAGTCAAGGCCCGTAGAACGGGAATTGCAGCCAGGTCCAGCGTATTTCGAGCATACTGGCGATCAAAAGTCCGGATTCCCCGCTCACAGAGAATGACATTGGGATTCCCTGCAGCCAGCACATATTCTGCAGCCATCAGCCAATCTTCGATCGTGGCCGCCATACCACGCTTCAGCAACACAGGCTTATCCTGGGCTCCCACCTTTTTCAGCAGCGAGAAATTTTGCATGTTGCGGGCTCCTACTTGAACCACGTCAGCAATCTCCGCCACTTTATCCAGGTCTGATGCATCCATGACTTCTGTAATAATCCCCAGACCTGTCACGGAACGAGCTGCCGCCAGCAGCCCCAGAGCACTTTCTCCATGACCCTGAAACGCATAAGGAGAAGTCCGAGGCTTGTAAGCGCCCCCTCTCAGGAAATGAGCCCCGGCAGCCTTAACCCGTCGGGCCGTCTCAACAATCATCTCTTCATTTTCAACAGAGCAGGGACCCGCCACAACAACCAGAGGATGGTGCTCCCCAAAATGGATGGAGCCATTGGGAGTTGGAACCGTAACCGTACTGGCCTCCCCATGACGATATTCACGACTGGCCCGCTTAAAGGGTTGCTCTACTCGCAACACTTGCTCAATCCAGGGGCTAACCTCCTGAATTTGCAAGGGGTCCAAAGATACGGTCTCTCCAACCAACCCCAGAACAACCTTATGCTTCCCGACAATCTTTTCGGGTGTTAATCCCCAGCCAGTCAGTTCCTCGCAGACCCGAACGATTTCAGGTTCCGGGGAACCCACTTTCATTACAACAATCATGAATTTTCCTACCCTGTTACTGCACGACGACTAATCCTTCTGCCTCGCCGAGCGCCATGCCGCTGTCATCCGACCTAAGTTCGTTGTGAACTCCGGCCAACCCAGCCAACCGCCTGTCGTTTCTTCATCCCAGGAGGCAGAGAGCACGCCATAGCTCAGGCCCAAAACACCCAGGCCGAAGCAGCCCATACTTAGAAATACCACAATTGCATTCGGTAGCTTAAACCAACCCTGAATCACAATCCAGTAGCTGATGAAAAACACAGCAACACCCAGAGTTGTTGGGATACCACTGAAAACAGCCATGCGCCGAACCATGCGCCGACTCACGGCTTGGGGAATGCTTGTCGCTTCAGACTCCTGATTCAAGCTATTGCCCACCCGCCCAGACTGCTTTTTCTGAGCCTGATTAATCCTCGTCGATCCAGATGCTGCCGCAGAAGTAGCGCCTTGCTGACGCACTTCTGGTCCAGATGAGTCTTTAGCAGCAGATTCTGGGGTCGTCTTCTTGGAATTCTTAGCTGGCTCAAAAGGGAGTGGATCACGGGCAGCCATAAGGGATGAACTCCTTAACCGCGAATACCGAGGCGTGTAATCAGGGCTCTGTAGCGATCCTGATCCTGCTCTTGAATATAAGACAGCAAGCGCTTACGATGACCAATCATCCTGAGCAGACCTCGACGGGATGTGTGGTCTTTCTTATTGGCTTTCAGATGCTCACTCAGCTTGTTAATTCGCTCTGTCAGGATAGCGACCTGAACATGGGCAGAACCGGTATCCGTTTCGTGAATCTGATAATCGGAAATAATCTGATGTTTTTGCTCTTGTAACAGGGCCATGGATAAAAGCTCTCAACCGGAAAACCTCAGCAGTCTATCATCATATCACAGACGAATTAAAGTTGAGAATAATCAACGACTCAGCCAACCGATCGCCTGTCGAATCCACTCTTCAGCATCCGCATTCTTGGAAAGAGCCGTATTTTGCCCCACAGCCTGTAACGCCTGAGCAATTTCATACCCGGTATATCCCAGAGCCAGGAGGGTCATTTCCACATCTTCCTGAATGGACAGATTAGGACCCGCCAGGGGGCTGGTTAATAAACCCGTTTGCTGACGCCATTCTGACAACTTAGTCTTGAGTTCTAACGCAATTCGCTCGGCTGTCTTTGTCCCCACACCAGGTGCCTTAGCCAGAAGGCGTGTATTACCAGAAACAATGGCCTGAACCAGATCCTGCAACCCAAGTGTATCTAAAAGGGCGATCGCCAGTTGGGCTCCGATACCACTGACGCTAATCAGTTGCCGAAAGAGATCCCGCTCAGCCGCCGATGCAAAACCAAACCCCACGAGCTGATCTTCTCGCACCTGCATGTGGGTATAGATTTGGGCCAACTCTCCCACCGGCGGGAGTCCCGCAATCAACCGCTGGGTAATCTGCAGGTCATATCCAATCTGGCTCACTTCCAGGGTCAAGGTGACACGATTGCCCCCGGTCCGTTGAATGTTAACCACAATCCCTTTCAGGTAACCAATCATAGATATTTGTCAAAATTCTCCCCACAATTTGGGAGACGTTCTGCCAGAATAATAAAGCAAGCGCTAAGGCTGCGGCTTAGATTCGTTAGTTGTGAATAGTCTGACTCCCTACATCAGTCAAATTGAGGAGATTTTAAGACGGACTCCTGGCTCCCGTCGATGGCATATTCGCCCTGTAGGTCAAGTAGACATTTATTCTCTCTCGGAAATAATTACGGACAGCTTCCACTCCCGTGTAGGCCCGATGGGCTGGTTTTATCCCTTCTTGCAGATTGGGATTACTGAAGACTTGCGCCATCGCTTAAAGTCTGAGCTTCCTCACTACATCTGCTTAGTCGCCGAGGAGGTCACTGGCAACAATCCAATCCCTAGTCTGAACCGTCACCCTCCTATTGGAACTGTAGAAATGGCCCTCAAGCCTTCTCACTTCTTCCAACGGGCCCATAAGCAGCATTATTATCTTTCCAATCTGGCCGTTCAATCGAAATACCGTAGACAGGGGGTGGCCCAAAAGCTGCTGGCAGGCTGTGAGCAAATTGCACTGCATATTGGCTTGAAAGACTTATATCTTCATGTTTTAGAAGACAATTATCAGGCCCAACGTCTCTACCACAAGAGTGGCTATCACCTGGAAAAAGTTGACCCAGATTGGTCCTCTTACTTACTCAGACGGCCAAAAAGACTGCTCCTGCGTAAGCATTTAACCTCATGATTTTTCTCAGGCCGTGGTTTAAATCACGGCCACAGCCAATCTCTTGGGAAGGATATGGGGAAGTAGGGTCTGCCCGGAGGGAGGAACCCAAACATATCCTGCTAATGTTGATCCTTTTAGCAATTGTCCCTCCCCCACCTCAAGCCTCCTGGCAAAAGGAGATTGGGAGGGGTGGTTTCTGATCAAGTTCCTTGACCAGCAGAATTCTGTATTAGCAGAGGTTTCTTGCCAGCCCACCGCTAATTCTTCTGTAAATTATTTTGTCTTTGTCAGGCATTCAATAAATTTTAGATAAAGTTTGCGTGAATTTTAGATGAAATTATGGTTTAGCGGACTGACAAATGGTTGTTCTCTATAATTGGAAGTCCTAGCTAACGCTGATTTCAGCTTACCTTGAGTCATCTACAATGAATTTACCAAGCTAGCACATTGTGTTAGATGTCAGGGTTTACAATCAGTACTGTTTTCAGGGAACTTTAGGGATAGGATGACGCTGGGTTATAAAATGCTTCTGCAACTTTAAGTCCGATGGATTACCTAAGCTGATTTGTGAATGCTACATAGCTGTTGGCGTTTACAACTATTGCGGATGATCTTGAGAACCTTACTTCAGCGATCGACATCTACTTGATTTCACCGTATTGCATCATCTGAGCTCTGTAATCTTTTGAATTCACTGAGCTCATCGCTCACGTTAAGCTGCAGGAGTTTATTGAGATGGATAGCGATCAGAAACAACGCTATTCTGCTGCTACTGACAGGGGCGATCTATCAGTCAGTTCACTTCGTGCTGGGAACAAGACCAATCCATTGCCCGTAGCAGAAACTCCACCAGAATCCGAGGGAAAAATCGTCAAGCCAGACGCTCGTCAGACTATTGTGGACAGTTTGGACGAAGATAGGTTTCTAGCACAAATTAAGTCAGGCCAGCTTCTGATGGTGGATAGCCGACGGAAAAATGGTCTAGTTCTCTACAAAAAATTCTACGCTGAGTTTGCTGGGCCTGGTGCAGCAGTCGGTGGCCCTTTCGATGCAGATTGTCATTACGTTCTCCCCTTAGGAGACTTACTGCTAGTCCATCCAGAGTCTTATGAGGAGAAGCAAAAAGCCTATTTGATCCGCCGTCAGTGGATCCGGTTAACCCAGAAATTTACAGACAACTCAGTAGCCGTACAACGGGCTCAAATGATTCTCAACCAGTTTGAGAACTACTTTGACAGTAGTGCTGTCGCTAATTTGCCAGACGAAGCCTTCGCGCTCCTGGTCGGCGTTCTACCTCAAACAATCAGTACAGTGCGCCAGGTCTATGGCAGCTCCAAGGAACGGATCTAGAAGGGTCACCCCCCATTCAAGATTCCAATTGTTTTGTCAGCCCATCAGCAACTGGGGAACTCTAAGCAAAATGTGATGATAACCTTGCTGCTGATGAATCATTGGTCCCGCTACCTGAAGCCCTTCTTAAACCTATTTCTGGAGAGTCCCTGTCCCCTCTGTCAGCGATCGACCCCCCAGGAAATCTGCCCAACTTGTCAAAAGCAGATCTGGCAATGTCGCCTGCTTCATCTGGAGGAGACTTGGCAGAATGACCCTCGCCTATTCACCTGGGGATTGTACACCGGTGCTTTGAGGCGAGCCCTGACGATGCTGAAATACGACAATCAGCCCCAACTAGCCCAACCTTTAGGGCAATGGCTGGCGGAAGCGTGGCTCACTGTTCCCCACATCTCCAAACCCGCATCTCCATTGATCGTAGTTCCCATCCCCATGCATCAGGCCAAGCAGCGTCAACGGGGATTCAATCAGGCCGAACTGATCGCTGCAAGTTTTTGCCGTATCACTCAATTACCCCTAGAAAGCTGGGGCTTGGAGCGCGTTCGAGCCACAGAAGCTCAATTTGGCCTATCAGCCCTGGCACGAGCCCAAAACTTAACCGGGGCATTTCGTCTGGGACGGGGCTTAAAGCAGCACCACACCGGTTCCATTCTTTTAGTAGACGATATCTACACCACAGGAGCGACAACCCGATCGGCCATCCATACCCTGACCCGGCATAACATCCAGGTCTATGGCCTGATCGCTGTCGCCCGCACCCCTCATGTTCAAGCTGATTCCAACTGAACCAGAACAGGCTCGGCAGACCCAAAAATAGGGTGGGGATCAAGGCCTGCAATCTGGTAAAACTGCTCTGGCGTAATCGTACTCACAATCGGATGGCCTTCCCAATCAATCAGCTTGTCTTGCACCCGGCGCAAACAGTCCAGGCCCCGCAAGCGAGGGAAAGACAACCAGCTTTCAACCAGAACTTCCACCAGGGCTAACTCAATTAAAGGAGTCGGGTAAGTTTGCAAAAGTTCGTCCAGGCAACTGTGGAAACTCTTAGCATCAGTAGCGTCCAGTTGATAGCTACTGACAATATGCTTTACCCTTTGACGATTAATTTGGCGTTCAAGATTCATCATCAACTCAATCATCAAGCATTAGTCATCAATGATAGCAAGCCAGTTATAGCAAGCAGGAAACTGTCATTTACAACCCTATCTATTCTTTCTTTACTAAATTAGCTGGCAACCTTGAAAGTATTCTTGTGCATGGCATGATTATGGTCTATAGACCTCAAAAAGTACAGATGTTTTGATACCTTATGAAAGATTTTGTTACACGTACAGCCTCATTCTTAATAACTTCAGCGCTTTTACTGACAGCTTGTAATCCAACCAATCTTGGCCCTGAAACAACAACCAATTCAACTTCAACTGCCCCAGGTCCAGCCACAGCAATTCCGATCGGGATTGCCGTGGCTCAGACTAGTAATGTCGCCTTATTAGGACAAGAACAAGTCACAGGAGTCAGGATTGCTGAAAAATACTTCAACGATCGTGGTGGTGTCAATGGCACGCCGATTAAATTGGTATTTCAAGATACTTCTGGGGATGAAGCAGGCACCATTAATGCCTTTCAAACCCTGATCAGCCAAAGTCAGGTGGTGGCGATTGTGGGGCCAACCTTGTCCCAACAGGCATTCAGTGCAGATCCGATCGCCAATCGAGCAGGGGTTCCCGTTCTCGGCCCCTCCAATACAGCCAAAGGTATTCCTCAAATCGGAGATTATATCGGTCGGGTTTCAGCCCCAGTTTCTGTGGTCGCTCCCAATTCAGTTAAAGCGGCCCTAAAGCTGGACCCCAAAATTAAGCGTGTCGCCGTCTTCTTTGCCCAGAATGATGCATTCAGCAAATCAGAAACCGAGATTTTTCAGCAGACCGTTAAAGATCTGGGACTGGAATTGATCACAGTCCAAAAATTTCAGACCACAGATACAGACTTTCAATCCCAGGCCACAAACGGCATCAATGCCAAGCCTGATCTGATCATCATTTCCGGGCTCGCCGCTGACGGGGGAAACCTAGTCCGACAGTTACGGGAACTGGGATACAAAGGGATTATTATTGGCGGCAATGGGTTGAATACCTCCAATATTTTCTCCGTCTGTAAGGCACTCTGTGATGGGGTTCTCATTGCCCAGGCTTACAGCCCTGAACTATCCAGTCCCATCAATACTGAATTCCGCAAAGCCTATTTAGATCTAAATCAGAAGGAACCCCCTCAATTTAGTGCCCAGGCTTTTACTGGGGTTCAGGTATTCGTAGAAGCCTTAAAAGCACTGGACAGCCAGACCAAAATCAAGACAATGCCCCTGCCTCAACTCCGAACCGCCCTGAACAAACAGGTCCTGGCTGGAAAATACAGCACGCCCCTGGGTGAAATTTCCTTCACCTCAGAAGGGGAAATTGTCCAAAAAGAATTCTATGTGGCCCAGATCAAAATGGATCCAGATGGCAATAATGGCAAATTTGTGTTTTTGAAATGAGGCCCTCTGGGTTGAATCTACTCTGATCGTCCGGGTAAAGCCGCTGCGATCGCCTCCACAACCCGCCCCACCGGGACAATCTCCATGCCTCGAATCGAGAAGTTCTGGCCTCGGGGAATGATGGCCCGCCGGAAGCCCAGTTTGGCAGCTTCCTTAAGTCGCAGTTCCATCTGGGAGACAGAGCGCACCTGCCCACCCAGGCCCACCTCCCCAATCAAAACCGTCAGTGGATCAACGGTGCGATCGCGGAAACTGGCTGCGATCGCAATGGCCGCTCCCAAATCAGCCGCGGGCTCCGCCACGGTCAGCCCCCCGGAAGAGGCCACATAGGCATCTAACTTGGAGAGGGGAATCCCGACCCGTTTTTCCAACACCGCCAGAATTTGCAACAGGCGGTTAAATTCCACCCCTGTCGTAGAACGACGGGGAGAACTGTAACTGGTAGGGCTAACCAGGGCCTGTAATTCCACCACGATCGGGCGGGTGCCTTCACAGGCCACGATGGTGGCCGTTCCGGGTGAAGGGTCTTCCCGATTGCCCAGAAACAGTTCCGAGGGGTTTAAGACCTCTTCCAGTCCCTGGTCCACCATCTCAAACACTCCCAATTCATGGGTCGCCCCAAATCGGTTCTTGACGGAACGGAGCAGGCGATGGCTGGCAAACCGATCGCCTTCAAAGTACAGCACGGTGTCTACCAGATGCTCCAACACTTTTGGCCCCGCGATCGCCCCTTCTTTGGTCACATGACCCACAATAAACAAGCTAATGCTCTCCCGCTTCGCCACCTGCATCAGCAGAGAGGTACATTCTCGCACCTGGGCCACGGAACCAGGGGACGACCCCAGGGCAGCAAAATAAAGGGCCTGAATACTATCAATCACCGCCACCTGGGGCCGGAGGGACTCCAATTCCGCCAGGATTGTATCCAGATCAGTTTCTGGCAGCAAATACAGGCGATCCAGGGGCGAGGACAGCGGCAGCGTTGTTTCCCTGCAGCTTCCCTGGTCACCATCGCCCTGCAGGTCCCGGTCCTTTTGTATCCCCAGCCGTTGCGATCGCAGCTTTACCTGCTGGCCCGATTCTTCAGCACAGACATAGAGAATGGGGTGCCTTGTCGCCAGTTGGTGGGCCATCTGCAGTAGTAGGGTCGATTTACCAATCCCCGGATCCCCCCCAATTAAGACCAGTGAGCCCGGCACAATCCCACCCCCTAGAACTCGATCGAGTTCCCGGTAACCAGAAGGCAACCGAGTCTGGGGATAATCAGAAATCTGGTTCAGGGTCAGGGCAGCCTTAGCCTGGGAGGTGTCTTCCGATCGAGCAGATCGCTTTTTCTGTCGCACTGCCATCCCAGCTCCTGAAGCCCCCGCCCCCGCTGGCAGCACAGGGGCTACCTGCTCAAGCAGAGAATTCCAGCTCCCACAGAGGGGACATTTACCAAAATACTGGGGAGACTCTGCTCCACAATGATTGCAAACGTAATGAGTTCGAGATTTTGCCATCCGTATAAGGATTAATTATTTTTAAGGAAACACCCGGTTGAATAAGTGTTAAGAAAAGCTGAAATGCAACAATTGCAGGAGTTTCAGCGTTATATAACTGCCTCAGCTAAGGTACTATCTTTATGTTAAAGTACCAAAACTTTACTCTTAGAAATCTAATCCGGGAGTCTTAGCTAGAGGAGTATTAGCTAAAGGAGTATTAGCTAAATTGGAAAATCACAAAGAAAAGATATTAGTTGTTGATGATGAAGCCAGTATTCGGCGGATTCTTGAGACACGCCTCTCAATGATTGGCTACGACGTTGTCACTGCTGCTGACGGAGAAGAGGCCCTCGATACATTTCGCAGCACAGATCCAGATCTGGTGGTTCTGGATGTCATGATGCCCAAACTGGATGGCTATGGGGTCTGTCAAGAACTTCGCAAAGAGTCAGACGTGCCCATCATCATGCTGACTGCCCTAGGAGATGTTGCCGATCGTATCACTGGCCTGGAATTAGGTGCAGACGATTACGTGGTCAAACCCTTTTCCCCCAAGGAACTGGAAGCCCGGATCCGATCGGTGTTAAGGCGCGTTGAGAAAACCGGCACCACCGGCATCCCCAGTTCTGGGGTCATTCACATCAATGCCATTCGGATTGATACCAACAAGCGGCAAGTCTACAAAGGTGATGAGCGGATTCGGCTCACCGGAATGGAGTTCAGTCTGCTAGAGTTGCTGGTCAGCCGCTCTGGGGAAGCCTTTTCCCGCTCAGAAATTCTGCAGGAAGTTTGGGGCTACACCCCCGAACGTCACGTAGATACCCGAGTTGTAGATGTTCACATTTCTCGCCTGCGAGCCAAATTAGAAGATGACCCCAGCAATCCAGAGTTAATTCTGACTGCTCGGGGCACGGGTTATCTATTTCAGCGAATTATTGAGCCTTCAGAGAATGAATGAGATCCAACGTAAATTCCCTAGATAAAAGTTGAAAAGTCTTGGCACCAGGTCATCTTCCGGCTGCAGAAGCCACCTATTTCGCAGAATTTGATGCGAGAAGTCCTAGATTTCCTGAGGATTTGCGTAAAGACCATCTGATAGAATTTGTAAGGTTTCTACAACATCAATGAATGGCATTAACTCAGGCACGGATCGCAGTTGACGCGATGGGCGGAGATCACGCTCCTGCCGAAATTGTTGCAGGAGCAGTCAGAGCTCAAGAAGAGTTGGGGGTAGAAGTTCTCCTAGTCGGAGATCCCCATCAGATTGAGGCTGCTCTGAAGAAGCATATAAATTCCTCTCACCTAAAAATTATTCCCGCCGAGGGAATCGTCGAGATGCACGAAGAACCTCTAGGGGCATTGAGACGTAAACCGAAGTCCTCGATTAACGTGGCGATGGATCTGGTCAAGCAGAACCAGGCTGAAGCTGTGGTTTCTGCAGGGCACTCTGGTGCAGCCATGGCGGCAGCACTCCTGCGGTTAGGCCGACTGAAAGGAATCGATCGTCCTGCTATTGGCACAGTTTTACCCACCATGATTGCGGGCAAATCTGTTCTGATTCTGGACGTGGGGGCCAATGTAGATTGTCGGCCCAAGTTTCTGGAGCAGTTTGCCATGATGGGGGTTGTCTACAGCCGCTACGTCCTCGGCAATAATGACCCTAAAGTGGGGCTGCTGAATATTGGAGAGGAGTCTTCCAAGGGCAATGATCTGGCCCTGCGCACCTATCAGCTCTTGCACGAGAATCCCACCATTCCCTTCATTGGCAACGCAGAAGGTCGGGATGTCCTTTCCGGTGATTTCGATGTCATTGTCTGCGACGGATTTGTCGGTAACATTCTTCTGAAATTTGCAGAGGCGATCGGAGAAGTTCTCCTGCAAATTGTGCGAGAGGAACTCCCCCAAGGGTTGCACGGAAAGCTGGGGACAGCGCTTTTAAAACCAAACCTGCGCCGAATCAAGCAACGGATTGACCATGCAGAACATGGAGGGGCCTTACTCCTGGGAGTGGACGGCATTTGCATCATCAGCCATGGCAGTTCCCAGGGTCCCAGTATCTTCAATGCGATTCGACTAGCCAAAGAAGCGATCGACAATCAAGTTCTAGAGCGAATTCAGGCTAGCTATCAGACCATACCAGCCCCGACAGGTGAGCCAGAATAATGCAGCAATTGGGATTGGGCATCGCAATTACAGGCAGTGGTTCCGCAGTGCCACCCACTGCCCTGAGTAATGAACAACTCAGCCAGATTGTTGAAACCTCAGATGAGTGGATTGCCAGCCGGACTGGGATTCGAGAGCGGCATGTTGGCAGTCCAGAATTGTCCCTAGCCGACCTGGCTGCTCAAGCAGGTGAAGCAGCCTTGAGCATGGCTGCCTTACCTGCTGCTGAGGTAGACCTGATCATCCTGGCGACCTCCACTGCGGATGACCTGTTCGGCAGCGCTGCTTTGATTCAGGCCAAACTAGGGGCATCACGAGCCGTTGCCTTTGACCTGACTGCCGCCTGCTCCGGCTTCCTCTTTGGGCTGGTCACAGCCGCTCAGTTCATTCGCGCCGGTACCTACCAGAATGTGCTGTTGATTGGGGCTGATATGCTATCCCGCTGGACGGATTGGAGCGATCGTCGCACCTGCATCCTGTTCGGAGATGGGGCTGGGGCCGTACTCATACAAGCGAATGAGCGGGATTGCCTGCTGGGGTTTGAACTTCGCAGTGACGGCACCCAAAATAATTGCCTGAATCTGGCCTATCAACCCCAAGCCAAATCTGTACTGGAGGGCGTCGATCTAGGCCAAGGGAATTACCAGTTCATTACGATGAACGGACAGGAAGTCTACCGATTTGCCGTCAGGCAGGTGCCGGAAGTGATTGAAAAATCTCTTTATCGAGCCAAACTCACGATAGACCAGATTGATTGGTTACTCCTACATCAAGCCAATCAACGCATTCTGGATGCAGTCTCTCAGCGGCTGAACGTTCCTCCTGAGAAGGTAATCAGCAACCTGGCTCATTACGGTAATACGTCTGCCGCTTCTATTCCTCTGGCTCTGGACGAAGAGGTGAGGCAGGGCCGGGTTAAACCCGGTGATATTATTGCCAGTTCTGGCTTTGGTGCTGGTCTAACCTGGGGAGCAGCCATTTTTCGCTGGGGACGCTAAGCAACAAGTCGATCCTTAGCTTCGAGATGCCTGGTCTGGCAAGGGCGTTCCCAGGAAATGCCTGGATCCGTTAAGAAGACCGTTATTGAGTTTTTGATTCCCATGAGATCTGGAGTTGACCCTCCTACAAACCGGAAGCATTGAATGAAATGCCTGTCCAGTAAGCATTTTTACCATCTCTTTGCAGAACCGGTGTGGATTGAAGTCCCCTCTGCACCATGCAAAACTCAACCACCCATATGCACAATTCAACGCTGATGGAATAAAAGGTAATGACTAAGACAGCATGGATTTTCCCTGGCCAGGGGTCACAGGCAACCGGAATGGGCGTAGATTTACAATCTCTGCCGATCGCCCAAACTAAGTTTGAACAAGCCGAACGAATTCTAGGCTGGTCAGTACTGGACCTGTGCCAGACCGAACTGGAAAAACTCTCCCGCACCCTCTATACCCAGCCCTGCCTTTATGTCGTGGAAGCCATCCTGGCTGATTTAATGCTGGAACGAGGCCATCAACCCGATCTGGTCGCCGGTCATAGCCTGGGAGAATATGTCGCCCTTTATGCAGCCCGAGTCTTTGATTTTGAAGCAGGGCTAAGTCTAGTCAAGCGGCGAGCTGAATTGATGGATAGTGCATCCCAGGGGGTCATGGCAGCCTTGATGGGGTTCGATCGGGCACAGTTGGAGGCGTTGATTGACCAGATTGATGGGGTTGTCCTCGCTAATGACAATGACCTGAATCAAGTTGTCATCTCAGGCACCTCAGAGGCAGTTGAAGCAGTGCTCTCCCGGATTAAAGCGAAACGGATCGTCCCATTGA
This sequence comes from Leptolyngbya sp. 'hensonii', assembly GCF_001939115.1. Lineage (GTDB taxonomy): Bacteria > Cyanobacteriota > Cyanobacteriia. The sequence goes on from NZ_MQTZ01000057.1 coordinate 38,195, forward strand.
AAGTGTCAGGTGCTTTTCACTCTCCCCTGATGGAAGAAGCCGCTGCAGAATTTCAGCAAATTCTGGAGGCGGTTCCCTTCAAATTTGCTAAGGTTCCTGTGCTGTCAAATGTGGAGCCCAAACCCGCGATCGAAGCCAACGTCCTGAAAGCCCGGCTGATTCAACAGATGACGGGTTCAGTCCGCTGGCGGGAAATCTCCGTGCAGTTGGCCCAGGAAAAAGTTGAAAGAGTCGTAGAAGTAGGTCCTGGCAAAGTTCTAACGGGCTTAATGAAGCGGGCTGCGCCAGGAGTAGCTCTGAGCAATATCAGTGGATTCAATGATTTACCCGCCTGATAAATTGATCATGCGTCCTGAATCAGTCATTGGTAGCCAATTGCCATCGGGTGAGGGCGGAGGAGCAATCCATCCCAAGGAGCATCCCAAACCCTGATAGCCTGGGGGTGCTGACTGGCACAACCCTATTAGATTTGGATGGGAGTAAAATACCTGATTGCATCGCAAATACCCAATAATGAATCATGGGTCATAGACAACCAATGACAGATAACAATCTAGGCAATGACACAGAATCGTGAACCCCGAGCCAGCCTGATCCTCTACCACCTGTTCAAGTGGTCAGTGGTAAGTCCCATGCTACACGCCTATTTTCGGGGACGGATTTATGGGGCAGAACGGGTGCCACAACAGGGGCCTTTGATTGTCGTCAGTAACCATGCCAGTGACTTTGATCCGCCGATCGTGTCCAACTGCATGCGCCGTCCTGTCGCATTTATGGCTAAGGAAGAACTGTTTCGAGTCCCAGTTCTGGGACCGGCCATTCGCCTGTATGGAGCCTATCCTGTGAAACGAGGGTCTGCCGATCGCAGTGCATTGAGATCGGCCATCACAGCACTGGAAGAGGGCTGGGCAGTTGGTATCTTTCTGCAGGGAACCCGTACCCCAGATGCCCGGATTACGGACCCAAAACTGGGAGCTGCCCTGATTGCAGCCAAAACTGGAGCCCCTCTGCTCCCAGTGAGTTTATGGGGAACAGAAGACATTATCCACAAGCCTTCTCCCCTGCCCCGACCTGTTCCTGTTACAATCCGCATTGGTGAACCCATTCCACCACCCAGTTCAGGCGATCGGGAAGAACTGGAGGCCCTGACCCAAACCTGCGCTGCCACCATTAATACGATGCACAGTCTGGGTCGATAAGTTGCGAGGCTTAATGCCTGTACCCCCCACCACTCCCATTCACACCGTCATCTTTGACTTCGATGGCACGATCGCCGACACGCTCGATGTCGTGGTCAGAATCGCCAATCATCTGGCTGGGGAATTTGGCTACGAACCTGTCACCAATGAACAGGTTAAAGCCTTTAAGCACCTCAGTTCCCGACAGATTATTCAGTCATCGGGGGTTCCCTTGATGCGAGTTCCTTTTCTCCTGAGGCGAGTTCGGACTGAGCTGAAAACAGAAATTAGTACAGCCATCCCCATCCCCGGCATCCCAGAAGTTCTGGCCCAATTACAGATTCAGGGGTATCACCTGGGAATTGCCACCTCTAACTCCCGCGATAATGTGCTGGCTTTTCTGGCTGCCAATCAATTAACCCCTGCTTTTGATTTCATCTACTCTGGCTTGACGCTTTTGGGTAAGGGCAGACTCTTAAAACGAATCCTGGCTAAAGAACGGCTCCATCCTACCTCTGTCGTTTATGTAGGGGATGAAACCAGGGATATTGAAGCTGCAAAGCAGGTTGGAGTCTGGACGATCGCCGTGGCCTGGGGATTCAATTCCAGGGAGATTCTGACTAAGCATCAGCCAGACTACCTGATTCACCATCCCCAGCAACTCCTTGAAGTGCTAGCCCAGAATGGTCAGTCAGCCCGTTAGGTTCAGCCCCTCAGAAGCCACCCACCATCCATCGAAACAACAGGCTGACCAGCCAGGCGGCCAGAATTCCGATCGCCAGGAGGGTCGCCAGCAAACCCATCACCAGCAAAACGATAAAGACGCGATCGATGGGCTGGCCTGCCTCTGGCTGATCTATATGCGCTTCGAGTAAGGCCAGGTTACGACTGTTGGCCTTCCAGGTTACATCAGCCAAATCTCCCAAAACGGGGAGTACCCCCAGCAGGGCATCCATGATCACATGGCCTACCATCCGCAGCAATATATCCCGTGAAACCCCCAACCGGGCTGCCTCAAACACAATATAGACTGAGAGAATGGCTCCGATCGTGTCTCCCCCTCCCGGCAAAAGCCCCAGAATCGGATCGAGGCCAACTCGATAGGGCGTGCCCGGTATTGGAATGGCATTATCCAGCACATCGCTAATCAACCGCACCCGTTTTAAGGCCGGAGATGGGGAATCCGTTCGAGGCAGGCGTTTCATCTGGCCCATCGCTAGTCGCCCACATACCCCCATTGATCATTCAACTTGATCACAGCCAGACCATCAGCAAAGGAAGTAGCATCGTCAAATTGTAAATCCAACAAGTAGTCGCCTTTGGGGTCAATATAGCCCCACTTATTAATAATTTTGACTGCAGCCAGACCATGGGAGAAGGGATAGGCATCATCAAACTGGAGGCGAATCACAGCATTCCCGGTTCGATCGATAAACCCATACTTATGGCCACTCCGCACCAGGGCCAGCCCATGGGAAAAACTAAAGGTATCATCAAAAACTGGCTGAATCACAACCTCACCCTTATGGTCGATATAGCCATACTTCCCATCGATTCTGACCCTGGCCAGCCCTTCTCGAAAGGTATGCGCCACATCAAATTGAGGCTTGATCACGTATTTGCCTGATTTATCAATGAAACCATACTTGTCTTCCTGGGTAACCCTGGCCAGCCCCTCGACAAAGTTATCTGCACTATCAAACTGTGGCTGAATGACCAGCCGACCCGTTTTATCAATGTAGCCATAGCGGTGATCAATCTCGACGCCAGCCAAACCCTCGGAAAATACACTGGCTGCACTCTCAAATTGAGGCTTCACCAGATATTTACCTGTGGCATCAATATACCCGTAGGCATGGTTTAACTCGACCCGAGCCAGCCCATCGACAAAATTCTGAGCATCATCAAACTGGGGCATAATGACAATTTGCCCAAACCTATCGATATAGCCCCAGCGATGATTCTGCTCCAGGCGAGCCAACCCTTCGGAAAATTGATATGCGCCACGAAATTGACTGACCGAACTGAACTCAAAGTCAGTCCGAACCACTACCACCCCCATGCGGTTAATGAAGTGCAAACGACGATCGATGGCCACACCCGCCAGACCTTCAGAAAAATTACAGGCCTGGTCAAACTTGGGTTCAATCACAACCCGATAATTGGGCTTATGAAACTCCGCCAGAAAATTATCGATCGAGACGGTAATGTGAGGGGCTGCAGCGGGCAGATCTTCTAGCACATCCACCACAGACTGGTAACGCTGTTCCCAGTCATAGCGCACCATCTTCTTTAAAATATTTGCCAGTTCCAAACTAACACTGGCCTGATCATGCCAGCTCAGCTCCTTGGTGTCGGGATCCCGGGGCAACTGGGTGGGGGATAATCCCGTCACAGATTGAATTCCCATCATGCCGATCGCATACACATCACTGCAGGGTCTGGGCAGTCCCTCTAGTTGCTCCGGTGGCATATAGCCGGAAGGATTGGCTAACCTGGACACTACAGCCTGCCCCTGAGCATTCAAGACCAGATTCCGAATCGCTTTAACCCCACCAAAATCAATTAACACCAGTTGCTTGTCCTTCCAGCGCCGCAGTAAATTATCCGGTTTAATATCCTGATGAATAATATTTTGCTGATGGACCGGCGCAAGAATTTCCAGAATTTCCCGCAGCAATTCGATCGCCTTATCTTCCTCCAGTTTCATGCCCAGAGTCAGATTTTTGCGCAGATCATGACCGTCAATGAGCTCTTGAACCAGGTAAAACTCCCCATTCTGTTCAAAGTGAGCAAACAGCTTGGGAAGCTGGTCATGGAAGCTCAGGGCATACAGGGCTTTGGTCTCCTGGTCAAAGAGCTGCCTGGCTGCCTGCAATAAAGCGGGCTCCTTTGTTTTTGTTTGTAGCTTTTTAACAACACACTTGGGGTTCCCTCTGCGGTAAGTATCTTCCGCCAAATAGGTCCTACCAAAACCTCCCCGTCCCAATTCACGAATCATTTCGTAGCGTCCACCAACTAGCATGCACCTTTCCTGGGAAACTTGGAGTTTGCCGCGTGTTGAGTAACTATTGCTCATTCTGCCACAGGCTCTTTTTAAGAGACAGAGCCCTGAAAAACAACAGGTTTACAATAGATTTTGGGCGCAGAATAGGCAATCTCATACCACCCTTGTCTTTCCCAGTATGCCCAGGAGGAACGACAATTCATCGGACCGGCTGAAATGGGCAACTAACGATAGGATTTGATATAAATCCTTAACAATCGGACATAATCAGGTAACCGGAAAACGGTACGGGGAGTAACTAGTAACTGTGTTTTTTAGCGTCGTGATTCCGACATACAACCGGAAACCTATTCTGGAAAAATGCTTAAGAGCACTGGAACAGCAGCAGTTTGCTGCCAGTACGGCTGTCACAGGCTATGAAATTGTGCTGGTTGATGATGGTTCTACCGATGGCACCCTGGACTGGCTGCAACAGGAGCAAGCACAATTTCCCCATGTCCGGCTCTTCCAGCAAACCCATATGGGACCTGCTGCCGCTCGAAATCTGGGTGTGGCAGAGTCGCAGGGAGATACGATCGTCTTCATTGACAGTGACCTGGTGGTGGTCGATCAATTCCTGCAAGCCCATGCCGATCAACTCCTCCAGGGGCAGCAAACTCTGGGCCATGACCGTCTCTTTACCTATGGTCGCGTGATCAATACCTGCAACTTTGAGGCTCCTGAGAGCGAGCCTTTCAAGCTGACTGACTTTTCCGCTGCTTATTTTGCCACCGGTAATGTGGCGATCGCCCGCACCTGGCTGGAACAGGCGGGCCTGTTTGACACCCGTTTTCAACTGTATGGCTGGGAAGATTTGGAACTAGGGGTGCGCCTGCGGCAATTGGACCTGACCCTGATCAAGGCTCCTGCCGCAGTTGGATATCACTGGCACCCGGCCTTTAGTCTGGCGCAAATCCCTAGCCTGATCGACAAAGAAATTCAGCGGGGCCGCATGGGAGTCCTGTTTTATCAGAAGCATCCCACCTGGAACGTGCGTTTAATGATTCAGATGACTTGGATTCACCGTCTGCTGTGGGGCATCCTCTCTCTAGGGGGTCTCCTGAATGAGCGCACTACGGCTCCTCTACTCCAATGGTTGATTGATCAGGGCAAGCCCCAATTAGCCCTGGAAGCAGCCCGTGTCTTTTTCCTGAATTGGTACAACGTGCAGGGGGTCTACAGTGCCTATACTGAAGCTCAGAGCAGTAATCCCAATTTTAAGTGAGGGCAGAATCAGGTCTGCCGTGACCTCGTTTGTGATATCCTAGAAAAGTTGTCAAATTCGCACATCCAGGCTTTCGGGTGTCTTTTGAACTTTGCGCGTTGACCTTCGAAGCTGGGTATCCAGATTGAAGGTCATCCCTCACAGGTTTCGAGATGCTCCTGGATGGAGGATTAACCCGAAAGGAGTTTAATTAAATATGCCAGTTGTCTCTTTAGCACAAATGATGGAGGCAGGGGTTCACTTTGGGCATCAAACCCGCCGTTGGAATCCCAAGATGTCCCAGTACATTTTCACTTCCCGCAATGGGGTGCATATCATCGACCTCGTCCAGACTGCTCAGTTGATGGATGACGCCTACGGCTATATGCGAATTGCCGCCGAGCAAGGCAAAAAGTTTTTGTTCATTGGCACCAAGCGTCAAGCGGCTGGGATTGTCGCCCAGGAAGCTCTCCGTTGCGGTTCTAACTTTATCAATCAGCGCTGGTTGGGGGGCATGCTGACCAACTGGACGACGATCAAAACCCGAGTCGATCGCCTGAAAGATCTGGAACGCCGGGAAGAAACAGGGGCCCTGGATCTACTGCCGAAAAAGGAAGCCTCTGTACTGCGGCGGGAACTGGAAAAGCTGCAGAAATACCTGGGCGGGATCAAAACCATGCGGAAGGTCCCCGATATCGTGGTAATTGTAGACCAGCGTCGAGAGTACAATGCCGTCCTCGAATGCCAGAAACTGGGCATTCCGATCGTCTCCCTTCTGGATACCAACTGCGACCCCGACTTGGTAGATATTCCCATTCCCGCTAACGATGATGCAATTCGGTCAATTAAGCTAGTAGTAGGAAAACTGGCCGATGCCATCTATGAAGGTCGTCATGGTCAGATGGATGTTGAAGAAGAGTACGAGGATTACGAAGGCGCTGACGAAGAATACGATTACGACGACAGCGACTCTTTCTTGCCCGATGATGATGACGTTGAAGAGTAGGTATTGCAAGATTTTGAACCCTGGGCTGATGGGTCCAAGGTTCAAAATCTGAGCTTGAAGCTCATGATTTATGGACTTAAGTTAGGAATCAAGCAATATGGCAGAAGAGATTTCTCCACAATTGGTTAAAGAACTGCGTGAAAAAACAGGCGCAGGGATGATGGATTGCAAAAAAGCCCTCAAGGAAAGCGGTGGCGACATTGCCAAAGCAGGGGAGTGGCTCCGGCAGAAAGGGTTAGCTTCTGCCACGAAAAAGGAAAGTCGGGTGGCCGCAGAGGGGCTGATCGGCAGTTACATTCACACAGGTGGCCGAGTCGGCGTCCTGGTAGAAATCAACTGCGAGACAGACTTTGTGGCTCGACGTGAGGAATTTCAAAGCCTGGTAAGGGATGTGGCCATGCAAATCGCAGCCTGCCCTAATGTTGAATATGTCAGGACTGACGACATCCCCCCCGAAATCGTCGCCAAAGAGAAGGAAATTGAGATGGGGCGGGATGATCTGGCTGGTAAACCAGACAACATCAAGGAAAAGATCGTCCTGGGACGGATTGATAAGCGGTTAAAAGATCTGGCCTTGATGGATCAACCCTACATCAAGGATCAAAACATCACCGTTGCAGAACTGGTCAAGCAGCATGTTGCCAAACTAAGCGAGAACATTCAGGTACGGCGATTTTCCCGGTTTGTTTTGGGAGAAGGGGTAGAGCCTCAGGGTGATACCTCCCCAAAGTCAGTCGCCCCACCACCAGTTCCTCCTGATTTGCCTGATCAACCGACTGTGAGCGACAGTGATAGCCATACCCTGGCTACGGAGGCTGAACTAGAAACCAGCGAAATGCAGAACTTAGAGGAGCAACTGGATGATCTGCAAAAGGCTGCCATCGCAAGTGGACTGCAACTAAAATTCAAAGTACGGATCGAACTGGTGGGAGAATCCCGACCTTCAGACGATGCGATCGTGAAACTGAATGAACTCCTGAAGGAAGTTTCTCAGAATTTCGATCTCAAGTAATCGATTCGCTCCAGGGGGTCATTGGGCCTTAAACATCGCCATTCCCTCATCCCTTCTTCTCAGGGGAGAAGGAATGCCTGATTGGGCTTTGCTGAATGCAAATATGAATTACCCTCATCCCCAACCCTTCTCCCGCAGGAGAAGGGAGCTAAAACTCTTGTTCCCTCTCCTTTGGGAGAGGGCTAGGGTGAGGGCTGCATAAGGCTCAAGCACGAAAATCATCCTTCTATTCAGCAACGCCCCTGATTGATGTTGCTTTCCCAGAGGGAGAGGGCAGCAATGACTACAAGCAAGGCAAATGACCCATTAGTGGTAAGTCAATCAATGATTGACGGGCGACCAAAATCCAGGTTGTTGATTGGGGTTAAATTTTGCGGGTCTTCGACCCGTCAAAATTTTCCTGACGGAACATTAGTCTGATCAAGCTTTCTTTTCTGGGGCACGGTTAACCGTGCCCTTTTTACCCATCTAAGGAATGAGAATTAAATAACACCGATAAACTTCTGCTTGCCCTCACCCCCCTGCCCCCTCTCCCGCCGGGAGAGGGGGAGGGGTTGGGGGTTGGGGGTGAGGGCTGAAAATCTCGGAGTTATTAAATCCACGATCCTAAGCCACCATAAGCCTTTGGTCAGGAAGCTTCGGACAGTTCCAACAGGCCAATTGCCGAGTCTAGGGAGACCTTCTGACTCGCCCCCGCCAAGCTTTACATAACTCCGCTTATGGGCTGGCGGCTTCGGGTTGGGCGGTAGGGGTGGATTTTTCGGGGGCAGGAGATGCAGCCGGTGGTTCGGGTTGGGCCATGGCCATCATCCGCTTGTGAATCCGGGCCGAAATTTGTGGGAACAGGTTCCAGCTATCGGCGTAAGTCTTGTGGTCGCCAAAGACGACGAGAATGTAGGCCACTTTACCATCGCGGGATTGAATCAGGGCGGCTTCCTGCCGTGAGGTGGAGGTCCAACCCACTTTGGAGGCAAAGGTCACCTCTTCATCTGAGAGAGATTCGCCAAAAAAACTTTGAATTGGATTATCCCGTTTCTTACTCCAGGCTTCTGGTCGCAGGTCCTTGGTGAGTAATTTGACCATCCGCCGACTGTATTCTTCTGAAACGGCCTGCCGATTGAAAATTTCGTATAACAGGCGAGCAGCGTGATAGGTAGTCACCCGGTTCCGTTTTTGATCCTTCAGGAGTTGGAGATCCCGCCCTTCCGGTTCGACATGATCGTCATAGGGAAAATTCTTCTGACTCAAGCTAATGCGATCGTACCCGGCTCCGTGGAAGAAGCGATTCACCCATTCCCGTTTATAGAGCCAGGCATTAAATTCACCCTCGGCTTCCAATTGGGGACCCGATTCCGTATCAGTGACCCAATCCATGATCCGGGCTGCCGAAGTATTATTGGAATCCTCCATCATCTTATAAAGATCGACATCGCCAGTTGGCAGGGTCCGGTTATAACTGCCAGCCGCCAGCCGCCCATAAAAGGTAACCATCCAGAATAGTTTCGCAACACTGGCGGGATAGCGGAGCTTCTCAGCCTGATACCCTGCGATCGTTTTCAGCTTGACATCAATCAGGCTGATCGATAAAGCTCTGGTGGGTAAGCCCTGTTGGGAGACAAAGTTAACGGTATCGTCCACGATCTCTTGTAATGGCAGGCTGGTGTCTAAGTCTGGGGGACGGGAGATGTTATAAACCAGCTCTGAACTATAGCCCAGAGGGGCGGGGTTGCTTGGTTCCAATTCTCCTATGGGCAGGGCTGCTGCAGATAGGGTTGGGCCTGGACCAGCAATAGACTTTTTCCGGCTTGCTTCGACGGTGGAAATACCTGTTACAGCGATAACCAGAGCCACAATCGCAACCTTCAGCGGATAGGGCAACTGCCCCTGCCTCTGACTTCCTCCGGGCGGAACCCGCCGAGACCGCCGGGGCGATCGCTGGCGTCGGGGCGATCGCTCCCGACTGCCCCCATCCGCCATGGATGGATGGGGAGCTGTGGTCGGGATGGTCTGGGTGGTAGGGGGCTGAGCACTTTTGCTCCCACGCTCCAGGATCCCCCCCTGGAAAAAGGGAGCAGAGCGATTGGAGCGAAATGGGGTGGAAGTCCGACGACGGGGTGGGCGATTTTGAAACAAAGCTCAACTCATTCGCAAAATTTTGCACTTGAATGAACAACCATCAAGTCTGAACTCAGAGCTACCATAGCAAAGATTTTGAAGTTCTCGTAGATCCAGAGGCCAATTCCAGACGCAGGCAAAATCAGAGATGCTGTTCCCTTATCGGCGCAGGAAAACAAAGGCAACCACAATCAGGAAGCCAATGATGCTACCGGGTACTAGGGCTTGTAGCCACTCGTTCTTGGCCAATCTCCCGGAGCGGGTAGATTTGGGCTTCACGGCTGGGGCCGGATCGGGCAGGTAAGCTGGGGGATAGACTGCGGGAAGATTTTTGGCCCACAGATCCCGCAGCATGTCCCGGGCTGAAGGGTAGCGATTGCGGGGCTGAAGTTCTGTGGCTTTGTTCAGAACTGCTACCAGTTGTGGACTGATATTGGCGGCGTAGCCCTGCCACATCAGGCGTCGGGCCCGCATGGCTTCTAAATCGGTGGGCAAAATTCCGGTCAGCAGGTGAATGGCTGTGAGGCCCAGGTCGTATAGATCGGCTGCAGTCGTTAACCGATCGCGGTTGGAGCGTAAGGGGAGGACTGCCTGCTTAGAGGAGGGCAGGCCACTGTAAATCGCCTGTTTGAACCCACTGAAATTAATCAACATCGGTTCGCTGTCTCGGATGCGCAAAATGATGTTATCAGCCTGGATCGCCCCGTGAATGATCTTTTTACTGTGCAAATAATCCAGCAGTCCTAACAGGCGGATCAGCAGAGCCTGAACTAGGGCCTCGCTGAACGGACCTTCCTGTTGGAGTTTTTCGCTCAGGGATTGGCCATCAACCCATTCCCGGACCAGGTAAAACCAGCCCGATCGGCCAAAGTGACTGAATGTGGTGGGGAGCTGATTACTGCGCTTACTCAGTTCAGTCAGGGTTGTGGCCGATCGACGAAACTGATCTTGCACCCGTCGGCGTAGACGGACCTGGGTGGGTGCAGGCCCATACTCCTTGACCACACACCAGCGATGGGGATTAACCCACGTATCCTGAGCCAGAAACGTGGAGCATAAGTCACCAGTACCGAGGGTCTGGACAATCAAGTAGCGATTATTCAGGAGGATGGTCATTGCAGCAGGATTCCTCGCATGGCCAGCAGGGCTGTCCCATAGGCGGCTTCAGTTTGGGCAGAAGGGGAGACAGGCACTCGCAGGTGACGGGCACGAATGTGGGTCCAGGACCGGTTTTTTGCCCCTCCGCCAGCGGTGTAGACCTGACTCAATGGTGTTGCACCCAACTCTTGCAGCAAATCATAACCCCGCGCTTCAATTCGCGCTATGCTCTCCAGCAATCCGTGCAGGAAAGAAATAGGATCGGTGGGCCGGGGCTCCAGTCGGGGTGGATAGTGGGGGTCATTAATGGGAAAGCGTTCCCCCGATCGCAGCAGGGGATAGTAGTCGAGCGGACTTTCTTGATCCGCCGGAATTTGCTCACTCCAATCCTGTAGTTCTGTAGCCGTAAAATACTGGTTCAACACCGCTCCACCTGTATTGGAGGCTCCGCCGACCAACCAGAATCGACCGAAACGATGACTGTAGATGCCATAGCCCCTGTGTTCTACGGGAGTCCGGCTCAGGAGCTTCAGGACTAGGGTGGAACCTAGGGAGGTGACGGCCTGGCCAGGCGTCGTCACCCCTGCAGCCAGAAAGGCGGCAATACTGTCCGTGGTTCCGGCGCAGACCTGGCAATGGGAGGGCAACCCAAATCGATCGCGCACCGCTGGCAATACCGGACCGATCGGGGTGCCTGGGGCCAGCACCCTGGGTAACAGAGGCATGAATTCAGACTGGGTCAGCCAGTCTGGATAGGTAAGCTGGGTCACGTCATAGCCCAGCTTCAGGCCATTGTGATAGTCGCTGATCCCCGGTTGGCCATGGAGCAGAAACGACAGCCAGTCCGCCTGGTGCAGGAAGTATCGGGCTTCAGTATAGACGGGCTGGTGTTGCCACCAGAGCAACTTGGCCAGGCTGGAGGTGGCGCTGGCGGCCACATGGTTGGGCGGAACCCGATCAGACCATTCCGCCTGAAACGCTGCCCCCCGGTCATCGTTATAAAGAATAGGGGCATCAATGGGTTGGCCCTGGCCATCACAGAGAAGCACCGTGGCGGAGGTGCCATTGAGGGCGATCGCGGCGATGGTCGAGCGAAGGGTTGCTGGAATTTGCTCGATCAAATCAAACAGAGCCTGGTGCCAGATTTCAGGCTGTTGATCGGAAGACAAATAGGGATAACTGCCCTGGACTGCGATCTGGCCGCTGCTATCAATGACGATCGCCCTTGCGCCAGATGTACCAAAGTCAATTCCCAGATAAGCGTTCATTGCAATCCTCACAGGGATTCAATTTTCCAGATGGTATTAATTTTTTCTGTTTGATTCTTCTGGGGCCTGTAGGCTTGAATAAAATTTTTTTCACGACCTATTCGATCAGGCGTGTTACTTCTCCCTGTTGTTGTTCCCAGGTTCCAGTCATAACAACTGTAAGGTAGTCGGAGTACAGTGATGACATACAGCTTTGAAATTCTGGGTGTTTCACCCATCTTGCAATTCTTTCATCATCAGCAAGAGACTTCTCAGCAACAGTTCTGGTCTGGTGTGGAATATATTGGCACCCACACCTGTACCCTCGATGCCCTGATTAAATCCGTCGAGTTAGTTCCGGCGAAACGGGGCTGGGACCAGGATGATGTGGTAGATACGGTGATTAATTTCTGGCTCAATAATTCCGAGGTGATCCGTCGTTGGCGGGGGCGGTTAGAGGATGCGGGTCGGGAAAATCTGCTAGTGGGTCGGCTGTCTAATTTGAAGGCCCTGAGAAATAGTTTTGAACGCCTTCTGGAGTGAGGGCTATCTCCTGAGCACATTCATCAGCCCAACGACGAAACAGGGACCCGTGAGGAACGTGATCATGGTTGCGCCGATCAGCATCCCTTTCATCAGACCCCAGTTGCGTCCCTGTTGCAGCCAAAGCACGATCGGCAGCACATAGATCCATTGCCAGATGCCGACCGAGAACCAGAGGGCCAGAAATCGGTAGTCGCGGTTAAAGGGGGGCAGGAAGGCCAGAACCAGGGAGAAGAAAAAAGCTAGCCCGAGCGCTAGCAATAGCCCCAACCCGATTTCAACACCTTCATTTCTCTGGGACATGGGCAACTTCTAATCCTCTAGCGGATAAAGAGGGAAACGACGAAAGGACTGGCATTCAAGAAGGCTGTAATCGTAGCACCAGCAATCACACCCTTCATCATGCCCCAATGTTGACGGCGCTGTAACCAGAGAATGAGGGGGATCACGTACAGGAGTTGGGCCACGCCGATCGACAGGAAAATCGCAATGAATAACACTGCAATGACCAAAAAAAAGTCGGAGGGAATGCGGTAGTAGTTGCCACTGGTGGGCGTAAGATAACAGGTGGCATAGACAATACCGCCACTCAGGGCCAGGATCAAACTGTTGATGCCGATGACCAGAAAAAAGCCCAGGATGATGCCGATCGCTTGATTACGTTGGGTCATGATTTTTGCCGATGGGTAATCAGAGCAGACCCCGCACTTCCTTCCCGATAGAACATGTTGTAAGTGTCGAAGGGAATGATGCGGCCATCTGGATGGGCAATGTGGATGCACGATCGTTTGACGGAACGCACATCAAAATTAAAAGGGTCCAGAAATTGCATGATCAGGATGCGAAAAACATTCTCATAGGTCAGTCCGGCTGGGACTGATACCAGGGGCAAACAGCACAGCAACTGCTTCAAGGTGGTGGCGGATGAAGCAGGGGAATGGTTGGTCGAAAAGAGCTTAAAAATCTGCTGTTTGAGGGCTTCATCCTGTTCGTAGACCACCGAATTGGGCATCACGCTCAGAAACGCCGTGGGGTCCAGTAAGCCGGTCAGGGGTATCACCTGCCCCTTCAGCTTCAGGGCATAGGCCATGGCCAGACAATCTGGATGACAGGGGACTGGCAAAATATCCTTGGGTTGGAAATAGGGGCTTTGCTCCAGAATCGCTCGGCGGACTTCGGTCAGGGTGTAGCGATCGCGCCCTGGTTCAAAGCCCTCCAATCGGCCTGCGGCCTGGATCGGTTGCAAGGTGATCCCCCGCACGCAGCGTTGTTTCAGGGCATAGTCAATCATGGAGCCAATCTCCTGGTCATTCAACCCCTTCTTCAGGGTGACGACCAGGGTGGTGGAAATCTTGAACTCATTCAAATGGGCGATCGCCTGTTCCCGCACAGCGCGCAGATCCGCGCCCCGCAACTCCCGCAGAGCCTGTTCCTGAAAACTGTCGAACTGCAGATAGACCTCAATCCCCGGCATGTACTGGCTCAAGCGGTCACAAAAGTCCCGATCGTGGGCCAGCCGCAGCCCATTGGTGTTGATCATCAAGTGCTTGATCGGTCTGGCCTTGGCCCGATCCAGAATCTGGAAAAACTCCGGATGCAGGGTAGGTTCCCCACCACTGAGCTGGACCACGTCCGGTTCCCCTTCATTGGCCACCACCGCATCCAGCATCTGCTCAATCTGGGCCAGACTACGATGACGGCGGGGTTGGTGTGTCGTCTCCGACAGTTCCGCCACCCCTGAATCGGCGTAGCAAATGGGACAGGAGAGATTGCAGCGATCGGTCACTTCCACCAGGGTCAGGCAACTATGCTGCTCATGGTCTGGGCAAAGCCCACAATCGTAGGGACAGCCATATTGAATCGGTGTATTAAACTTCAGGGGCATATCCCCTGGCTTGATAAACGCCTGACATTGCTTGTAATAAGCCACATCATCGGCGATCAGCACCTCTTCCCGCCCATGGCTGGTACAGTGCTTCACCAAATACACTTTCTCGTCCCGGAAGATGATTTTCGCCTCCACCTTGGTCAGGCAGCGGGAACAGACGCTATTGGTCAGACCATAAAAAAGATAGGGACGTGTCGGCATACATTGCGCGGATAGGGGATTTATCGCAGATCCAAACGGGTGGTTCCGTCATGCCGTTGCCAGCCCCACAGACGGGGAAAATCACGGAAATAATACAGAATGCCTGCTAAACAGGCCACTTGAATGGCACTGAGGCCGAAAAAAGGATGAAAATCGGGTTTAATAAAATCGATTAGGAAGCGAAAACCCAGGTAGGCACTCAGATATAGCTTGAATAGATCCCCCGATCGCAACGCCTGTCGATCGCGCGTGCGCAGAAAGATCAGCAACAGCAGGAGGAAGCCAATCTCATAAAGTTGGGTCGGATGGCGCAGAACCCCATCCCCAAAATCCATGCCCCAGGGCAGATGGGTGGCCATCCCATGGGTGCGATCGTCCAGCCCTGTCAAAAAACACCCGATGCGTCCAATCACCATGCCTGCCAGCAACGGATAGACAAAGGCGTCACCTGTGGATTGTTGCACTCCAATCCACCTCTTGGTCAGTTCGACCCCAATCAGAGCACCTAATAACGCTCCGACCACTGTTTTCCCGTACAGAAACACCAGCACCAGTTGGGGCCAATCCTGCCAGAGTAAGTCCAGATGTTGGAGCACCACCAAAACCTTGGCCCCAATCAGGCCCCCCACCAGGCCCCCCACGATGACAGAACTGCGGTGATTGGGGGCGATCGAGTCTCGGCGAAATTGGGCCAAGGCGAGGTGCAAGGCGGTGCTGTAAGCCAAGATCTCAAACAGTAGGTGGGGATGAACCTTCCATGGGCCAAGGGGAAGATAAACTGGGAAGTCCATAGATTTTGCCAAACACTTGAATCAAAAATCCCAACCCTCAAAAAGAGAGTTGGGACTTTCAAATAACGTAACTGGAGTTGTGAGAGAGAGGACTAAAAGCCTTGCAAAAATTAAACTTTTTGCATGTCAGCAGGAAAGAAACAATCTCCAAGGCGAATCGAGAAGGGGCTTCCTGCCTGCCATACAGGCTTTTTAGTTGTCATACACCCGGCACTCAACAGCCTCGGGATTAGCATCACAGTACTGTTCCAGAGAATTCTTCTGCTTGACTTCCCGCTGATGAGATGCTTCTGCTTGGAGTTCTTCGACCGCATCCCAGGCGGCGGCACATTCGCCAGAATTTTCTCCGCTGACTTCACAGACAGCGCGAGCCTGGTCGCGCTCTTGTTCAATTTTTTGTTCGATATTGCTCATGGATCCTACTGCTCTAATCAGTTTTACAAGTACAACCGATACCCTAAATTCAGTTCTCTAGAGCATATCCCTTGGTGGAAGATGGCTCAAGTATGCACTTGTAAGGTTGTATACCTCTAGTCATACACGAGACTAAACTTACAGCATCAGATCGAGCCTTATTTTTTTAGATTTTCCGGCTCTATCTTTTCAAGAGTGTAAAAAAAGAATCTTACAATTCTTCATAACTATACGTTAACCCAGGCTGACGATCAATGGGGCCTCGTTTTGAGGATGGCAACCATAACCATAAGTTATCGTCACATGCTGGAGCGATTCCCAGGTGGATCGGAAGCAAGCAGAGGCATGCCTGCAGGAGCCGCTTGTTTCTTGCCTATTGCTTCCTGTCTATTGCCTCTGTACGCTAAGTAACATGTGCGATGTAACAAGAGTGTCAGAGAATGAGCGCTGGGACAAGAGGGGCTGTGCAAGACTCTACCTACGATCGAATGAAGTGGGCCAATGCAATATCACGACGTCCCTCGCTGGAAGCAGCCGTTTCAGAGGTGATTGAACAGGCAGAACAGGCCCTGAAAGTTCCGGCTGATTTGGCCCTGGTGTTTATTTCCTCCGCTTTTGCCAGTGACTATCCCCGTCTGATGCCACTGCTGCGGGAGAAATTGGCTGTGCCCCATCTATTGGGCTGTGGAGGTGGGGGCGTGATTGGCATGAGTCAGGGACAGGCTGAGGAAGTGGAGGGGGAACCAGCTCTGAGTCTGAGTCTGGCCTATCTGCCAGGGGTACAGATCAGAACCTTTCATGTCTCAACGGAAGTGCTTCCTGATCTGGATAGTCCCCCTAATGCTTGGACCGACTTAATCGGTGTGCCTCAAAGCGAGAATCCCCACTTTATCCTGCTGGCTGATCCCTTTTCTTTTAAGGTCAATGACCTGATTCAGGGGCTAGATTTTGCCTATCCTGCAGCAGTCAAAATTGGGGGGTTGAGCAGCACGGGTGCCCTGGGTGGCAGTAATGGCCTGTTCTGTGATTACCGCTTCTATCGGGAAGGAACAGTCGGTGTGGCCCTCAGTGGGGATATTATCCTGGAGGCGATCGTGGCTCAGGGATGCCGTCCGATCGGGGATCCTTACCGGGTTACGGCAGGGGAACAGAATGTCATGCTGGAATTGGAAGAACAGGATGCTGGGGCCGGGGGCAGCAAGACCCGGACTCCCCTGGAAGTGCTCCAAAAGCTAATTCAGGGATTGAGCGAAGAAGAGCGGTCCCTAGCCCAACATTCCCTATTTATTGGGGTGGCCCGAAATGAGTTTAAGCAGCAGTTAGAGCCGGGTGACTTTTTGATTCGTAATCTGTTGGGGGTTGATCCCAGGGTGGGCGCGATCGCGATCGGGGATCGGGTGCGACCCGGTCAGCGGATCCAATTTCACCTGCGGGATGCCAAAGCATCGGCGGATGACCTGGAAACGCTCCTGAAACGCTATCGGGACCAGGCCCAATCGGGTAAATCTGGGGCGGTAGGGGCCTTGATGTTTTCCTGTCTGGGCCGGGGGGAGGGTCTGTATGGGGAACCAAATTTTGATTCCCGCCTGTTCAATCACTATTTGGGAAGCCTGCCGCTCAGTGGTTTCTTCTGTAACGGAGAGATTGGGCCGATCGGGGACAGCACCTTTCTCCATGGGTACACCTCTGTTTTTGGGATTTGTCGCCAACCTTAAATCCTATGGCAGCAGTCCCCATCGGTCTAATTGGGCTAGAGTATAAACATGAAGTTCTGTTTCTGTCGATTGACTGATGAATCCTTCGTCTATATCCGTACGCGAATTGCCCCTCTTTCCTCTCCCTGAAGTGGTTTTATTTCCTGGTAGACCCCTTCCCCTTTATATTTTTGAGTTTCGCTATCGGATCATGATGAATACGGTTCTGGAAGGGGATCGGCGTTTTGGGGTCCTGATGTGGGATCCGGCAGAGGGTAAAGCCGCTCCAGTGGGCTGCTGTGCTGAGATTGTTCATTGTGAAAAGTTACCAGACGATCGGATGAAAATCTTGACTCTGGGGCAGCAACGGTTTCGAGTTCTGGAATACGTGCGGGAGAAACCCTATCGGGTGGGTCTAGTGGAGTGGATTGAAGACCATCCCACGGATAAGGACTTATACAGTCTGGGATCGGATGTAGAGCGCTTATTGCAGGATGTGGTGCACCTGTCTGCCAAATTGATGGGGCAGGATATCGAACTCCCAGATAGCATCCCCAACCTGCCGCTGGAGTTATCCTATTGGGTGGCGGGGAATCTTCAGGGTGCCGCGATGGAACAGCAGGCCCTGCTGGAGATGCAGGATACTTCTGCCCGTCTGGAACGGGAAGCGGAAATCTTGACCACGACTCGCAATCATCTGGCCGCCCGCACAGCCCTGAAGGATGTTTTGAAAGATAGCCCTACAGAGAGCTAAGCCGTAAAGGCTCTTGGCTGGTGGGTAGGGTGAGGGTAAAGGCTGTTTGTCCGGCTGGGGTGTCATCCAGGGTCAGATTGCCGCCATGGGCTTGGGCGATCTCACGGGCCAGACTTAGCCCCAGGCCGACCCCATCGGTTTTGCGGGTGTGGGCAGGATCGCCTCGATGGAAGCGATCGAAAATCCGCGCCCGATCGTGGGCCAAAATATCGTTTGAGGCATTGGTGATCGTCACCTGAACTGCGAGCCCAATCCTGGTGGCCTGGATCCGAACCCATCCTTGAGTCAGATTGTACTTGATGGCATTGCTGCAGAGGTTTTGCAGGACTGGAATCAGCAGATCCCGATCGCCCTGGACCTGGAGCCCCGGTGTAATCTCGGTTTGGACTGAAAGTTCGGGGGCCAGGAGTTCAATATCTTCCACCATTTCTACGAGCAAGGCGGTTAGATCCACCTCTACCCGATGCAGACTGAGTTGTCCAGCATCAGCCAGGGAGAGCAGGAGCAGTTTCCGGACAATGGTGCTGAGTCGGCGCACTTCATCCAGTAAACTGCTGATCCGTTGCTGAGCCTCTGAACCAGGATCGACTTGGTGCAGGGTTTGTTCCAGTTCTCCCTGCAGAATGGCCAGGGGGGTTTTCAGTTCGTGAGCAGCATCGGCACTGAAGCGAGAAGCCTGGGTGAAACTCCGTTCCAACCGTTCCATCATCTGATTAAACACCTGAATCAACTCCATAAACTCCACATCGGTTATGGCTGCGGGAATCCGCTGATCTAACCCTTTAACCGTAATCTGGCGAATCGTCCCGGTCAGGCTGCGAATCGGATGCAGAGCACTGCCTGCCATACCCCAGGCTCCAGCAGCAATCAGCAGCAACACCCCCGGAATTGACACAGAAAAGAGATTGCGAATCACGGCCATTTCCTGCTGGACCGGATACAGGCTGACGGCGATCGCCACCCGGATATGGGAAAAGTTGACGGCACCAATACGCCAGCTTCCTTGATCCGTGCGGGTGGTGACGAAGCGGGGTTGGGGTGGCGG
>NZ_MQTZ01000058.1 GCF_001939115.1 Leptolyngbya sp. 'hensonii'
TTCAACCAAGAGGAGGTTCATATCCATCACCAAGTGCCACGCCGTCAAGGGGGGACAAATCATGCTTCTAATTTAATGGCTGTCCATATGGTCTGCCATTTACAATTGCATCGGTAAGCGTAGAGATTGCTTGAGCCGTGTACAGTGAAAGTTGTAAGCACGGTTCTGAGGGGAGGGAGGGGGCTATATCTGAAACCCCTTCCTTTACCCGACCCCTCTAGTTTCTGGTTGGGGCGTACTTTGAAAATTGTTGGTGTGACACAGCACTTCACGAGCCACCTAATGCTTGACTACAAAACACAGCCTTGTTTGGCAGCCGGAGCGCTTATATAGGCAAGTTGCCCATACCATTTTGCCTTCGCTTTGATTTATGAGGCGAACTTGACTATACTAATCAGGCTAGGCTAGAGTTATGAGTTTATGCCTTGGTTGGGTAAGTGGAGCGGTATAGCCGAAAGTGGGGTTCTATGGAGCGTTTTCCAAGGGAATGCTCACTCGGTTCTTTTGGATTTACCAAGTAAGCATTTCAATTGCGTGATCACATCCCCTCCGTATTACTGGCTACGTGATTATGGAGTTGAGGAACAAATCGGGCAAGAGACAACTGTTGAAGGCTACGTCGATGCAATCGCTTCTGTTATGGACGAAGTGAAGAGAGTACTGAAAGATGACGGTGTACTCTTTCTAAATTTAGGAGATACTTACTATTCAGGTAAAGGAAAATCGCATGGAAAGGATCTTAAGAGTAGTAAACGCCGATTTGGTTTGAGAGAAGTCGATAAAAGTGGTGGCTTAGGAATTGGATTAAAACCTAAGTCCATTATTGGAATTCCTTGGCGGGTTGCCATCGAAATGACACTGCGAGGTTGGGTTTTACGCAGTCCAATAATCTGGCACCGAGAACACTGTCTTCCCGAAGCTGTTAAAGATAGACCTCGACGTAGTTATGAGTACGTCTTTATGTTTACCCAAAACAGACGTTACTACTTTGATAGATCAATCCTTGAAACAGAAGATGTCGAAGATATGTGGACTATTGCTGCACGTCCTAAACCAACTAATGGCATTGATACTGCACCATTCCCTGATGAGCTAGTTCAGAGATGTCTTAATATTGGATGTCCAGCAGATGGAAGTGTCCTAGACCCATTTGCTGGAAGTGGAACTACTCTTAGGGTGGCATTGCAATCAGGAAGATCTGCAACTGGGATAGACTTAAATCCTGATTTTTGCAGTTACATGGTTAATACTTTATGTGTTCTCTGAGGGCTTTATGTTTCTCAAAACAGAGCAGATAAGAGAATCTCTTGAGCATTTAAGGACTCTTCATCCCTTCTATGGGATCACGTTTTTAGTATGCAAAAAAGCACCTTTACCTATTGGTAGTACAATTCAGTATCCTATCAATTCAAAAGAAACAGAATTTCTTGAGGAGTACTTTAAGCCCGATCAAAGTTCACAACATTTCTATCAGGTGTTCAAAACATCTAATCCAAGCAAAAGATGGCTTTCACCGAGATACGCTAGTACAAGCTCACAAAGTACAAGAACAAGAAATGATGTAGCTAAGGCTTTTATTCATCCTAAAAGGACTGATAGATGGGGGTGGCAAAGTAATTACGTTGAGATACTACGTGAACATTTAACTCAAGAAAGAATAGATTTAGTCCCAACTTTTCATGTGGCGGTTTGGTTGTATAGAGAACGAAATTGGGAAGCTGGTGCAACTGCTCAGGATATAGTTGCAACTTTCTTAGAAGAGTTTTCGATCTCGCATGAGGAGGAAAACCTTTTCGATTCTTCGGTTCCAGAAAGTAATGTGCTAGAGGAGCTATTTCAGGATGATAGAATATCTTTAAGAGATTTGCAGTCAATTATCGGTAAAGCTCCTGACTCAACTCCAGAAGAAGGCGGAACATTGCGTCTTTTAGAAATTCAAGGAGTAGGGCCAGCAAAGAATATAGTTTTCCAGCCAGGAGAAAGGCTTACTTTAATTACTGGGGATAACGGGCTAGGAAAAACTTTCCTACTTGATTGTGCTTGGTGGGCTTTAACTGGAAAGTGGGCTGGTTTGCAGGCATATCCAATGACAAATACCAGGAGAAATGAACCTACCATAGGATTTCAAATTTCAGGAGATTCTGATTCCGAAAAAATAAAAGTATCTTACGATTGGCAAACCCAAAGTTGGAAACCACCTAAAAAACGACCTACAATTCCTGGCTTGTTAGTGTATGCAAAGGTAGATGGATCTTTTGCAATTTGGGACCCTGCTAAAGAATATCTAGCTACTCAAGAACTTGGGGAAAGTGATTTAACTCCACGCCCATTTGTTTTTACTAGAGATGAGGTTTGGGATGGACGGGACATTGAAATTGGAGGTCGAAAAACTACTTTCATTAATGGTTTACTTCAAGATTGGATTCAATGGCAAAGTAGACCAGAAAGTTCTCCTTTCGATACTTTGGAGAAAGTACTTGAACGGTTATCTCCTCCTTCACAGAGCGACCTGGGATTTTTAAGACCAGGAGAACCTGTAAGGATTCCATATGACGTTAGATCTATGCCAACAATTGAGCATTCCTACGGAAGGGTTCCAATAGTGTACACTTCCGCCGGAGTTCGCCGTATTATAACGCTTGCTTACCTTATTGTCTGGGCATGGGAAGAACATAAAATCCAATCAAAACTGATTCACAAAAAGCCTCAAAAAAGGATGGTCATCCTAATTGACGAATTAGAAGCTCACCTACATCCACAATGGCAAAGAGTGATTTTATCTGCTTTGTTAGATGTTAGAGAAGATTTAGCATCTGATTTGCAAGTGCAATTGATGGTTGCTACGCACTCTCCAATGATAATGGCATCTGTAGAGTCTAGATTTGATGAAAAGTTAGACAAGTTATTTCTTCTAGACCTTGCCAAGAGTGACTTACTTACCAATGAAATAGAACTGCTGCAATTACCCTTTATTCGACAAGGACGTATTGATGCTTGGCTCACATCAGACGTTTTTGGTTTAGGACAACCTCGTTCAATTGAAGGTGAACAGGCTATTCAGGCAGCAAAAAAATTACAAGAAGAAGATAACCCTAATTCAGAGGATGTACAAAATATCTCAGATGAACTGAGAAAGTACTTAGCCGAGGACGATGAGTTTTGGTCTCGGTGGTTATTTTTTGCAAGGCAACATGGAGCATCCTTGTGATTCCCGTTAGACAACAACCTGAACCAACAGACTTTGAGAGTAAAGTGAGATCGAAGGGAGGAACTTTTCTACAGATGGTTCCTCGACCAAAGGCTTGGGATAATCGTGAATATTGGAGAGAATCCTTGAAAGATTTGTATGGAGCTTACAATCAAGTTTGTGCTTACTCTGCTCAATGGATTCCGTGGATTGAAGGTAGCCCTACTGTCGATCACTTTATCCCTAAATCTGTGAAACCAGAACTGGCGTATGAGTGGAACAACTTCCGCTTGTCTTGTTTAAAGATGAACGCCAGAAAACGAGATTTTCAAGATGTTTTAGATCCCTTTCAAGTAGAACCTGGATGGTTTACATTGGATTTTCCTTCTTTACTTATTAAAGTAAATCCAGATATAGACGAACCGATTAAAAGCCAAGTAAGAAGTACTATTAAGCGACTAAAGTTAAACGATGATGACGATTGTGTGAAACATCGACAGGACTGGCTTATGCAATATTGTAAAGGGAGAATTACATTTGAATTTCTGAAAGAGACAGCTCCATTTATTGCATATGAATTGGAGCGACAGAATCTTGTTGAATCTATTGCTTTTATTATGTCAGTTACTTAAAGTTGGAAGAGTTGAGGTAACTTTATTTTAGGTAGAAAAGTAGTTGCTTACCCTGTACAAAGTCTTAGTATAAATGCCGGGGTCTAACAACCGTGTTGCAGCGGACGGTATTGAAATTTCGGTGGTGATACAAAGGTTGCTAGCCGCCGCTGAACACGAACGTTACCCAATCCAATTTTCTTAGGCAAAGTAAAAATATTTTGCTGTGCCAAGTATATTAATGCCATAAATTTTACTGAAGCTTTACAGCGATCAGAGCTATTTAAAGATCAGCTCACCCTGGGACTGTGGCCTCTAATTTCCCTGAATTCCAGCCCAAGCCAGTGAGGGCAGATTTTCTGCATGGTTAAAATTTTAATAATCCAGAAAATCTGTGACGCATTGACATGGTACCCAAAATTCTGCATCATTAAAATATGAGCCACGCAGAATTTTATGGCTAGTCCATTTTTAGAGGCCGAGCAGGAGAGGCTCTTGCAGTTGATCCACCAACTGCGCAATTTGGGTCCTGTTGCGCCAGCCTATTGCTGGTTGACCGAAACCAGTTCAACCAAAGGGTTAAAAACCTACACCTATATCCTGCTCGTGACCCAGAGGCCAGATAGCAGACCCAGAAGCCAATCCCTGGGCAGGCCGGGCAGTTCAAAACATCAGCACTGGCGGGATGCGATCGCTCGCCGGGAAGCTATCGTAGAGCTGGAGCAACAATTGACCCTGATACAAGCCCTGATCGAAAGACAGGCCGACGCCCAGGTGGAATTGCGGATGGGGGATTTGATCAGGGCAGACCACCTGACCTGATCGAAATATCATTCTGATGCTCCTAGAATAGTTCGATGACCAGAGGGATGATTCCATGCCTCGCTCCTTGAGTGAAAAATGTCGTCTTTGTGCCAAGCTCGTTCCGGAACAGGCCCGTCAACTCCACGGCCCTGAAGGAGATGGGTGCTGGAATGATAAACGCTGTCACGATCGTCGGTCTTACTACCGCCATCGGGGAGTCAAAATCCACAACCAGCGGCAGCGGCGGCAGTCTAAACAACCGATCGATCTGGACCCATTAACCACCCTGGCGATACCAGTGCCTGCCCTGCCTGCTGCTGTGATTCACTGGTATCGCCAGACTAAAGATTCGCCGCTCCATGCGATTGGTGCGGAGCTGTGGATAGGCAACGATCGGGTCGCCAAGATTGAACCAGTGCATTGCCTGGGGCTGACCGAAACTCAAGTGAAAACCCTGCTGGTGCGAATTCTGGAAGGTTTTTCCCAGCATAGTGGTCTGCAAGTGACACGCTTCCGTTCAGCGGTGGAGCTCCATCCCCTCAACTGTCCAATTGTGCCCTGCCCCCTCCATCCCCACACCTGATGTATGGATCTGCAACAGCTTGAGCTTGACCTCTGGCAATCCCTGGCGACGGCGACCCAGTTTCCTGAGCGGGCTAACCTGCGATCGTTGTGCGATGTGCTGGAACAGGCGATCGCAGAGCAGCCTCTGCCGGAACAGTTGCAGATTGTGGCCACAGCTCTGACCCAATTGTCTGACCTCTGTGCGGTTCGCGCCGACCTGCTGTTGTCCGACTGGGAATATCGCCACGATCCTCAAGAACCGGTTGTTGACCTGGACTCTTGCGTAGAACTGTTTGTCCAGTCGTTACACCTGGATCTAACCGATCTGATGGCAGAGCCAGACCCAGATCAATATTCGCGGCAGAACCGGAACAGGTGCCAGGCAGGTGATTCTGTGGTTGGAGAATTGGATCAGGGTCAGTTGTTGGCCGCCCTGGACAAACAGTTAAACCAGCACCCCGAAATCACGGAAGCGGAAGCCTTTAATCAGGCAGTTGGGGTAGCCCACGGAGAGGATATTGGGGACTGGGTGGAGAGGATTCTCGCCTATCTGCACCACTACCCAGGTCAAGCCATCCCCTTAATGGACCTGGTCCAGGATGTGCAGTTTGCGGATGAAGGGGAGGGGCAGCAGTCTGTAACTCACCTGGTCAAAACCTGGCTGACGCTACTGCTGGGAGGCTTTACGCTGGAACAGCGGGGAGCGTTTTACAGCACCAACATCTGGGTTTCCTCCCCACCAGAAACTATAGGATTGGGATAACGGGTAGGGTGGACTATGATTGGTGCATCCCTCGCCATGACTGAGAGAGCACTTGCTTAACTTTCACGAATTGTTTGCCCAAAGAATTGAAACACGGATCTCGATGATGTAAAGAAGGTCTAAACATGGCGAAACCTGTAATTTTCACTGTTGATGATGATCCTGATGTATTGCAAGCGGTAGCAAGAGACTTGCGGCATCAGTATGGCGATCGTTTCCGGGTTATTCGGGCTGACTCTGGGCAATCGGCATTGGATGCCTTACAACAGCTAAAATTGCGCAATGAATGGGTCGCACTGTTCCTGGTCGATCAACGCATGCCCCAAATGAGCGGAGTGGAATTTCTGGAACAAGCCCTAACCCTTTACCCTGGGGCGAAACGGGCATTGCTAACAGCCTATGCTGACACAGATGCTGCTATTCGTGCTATCAACACCACCCGCATCGACTATTACTTGCTCAAACCCTGGGATCCCCCAGAGGAGCGACTCTATCCAGTATTAGATGATTTACTCGATGATTGGTTCGCATCATTTCGTCCTCCCTTTGAAGGCATACGGGTCATTGGCAACCGCTGGTCCCCTTTCTCCCATCAGGTAAAGGACTTCCTGGCCCGCAATCAGATTCCTTACCAGTGGTTAGATATCGAACTGGATCCTGAAGCGGCTCAACTGGTAGAATGCGCCGGAATCGAAGGCAGACAACAGTTGCCCCTGGTCCTCTTTCCCGATGGCTCCTGCTTAGTTCAGCCATCCAATTTAGCGATCGCTGAGAAGATTGGACTACAAACCCAGGCAGACCGTCCCTTCTACGACCTGGCAATTATCGGTGGAGGCCCAGCCGGACTCGCTGCCGCCGTCTATGGTGCATCCGAAGGTCTCACGACCGTCATGATCGAGCGGGAAGCACCCGGTGGTCAGGCGGGTTCCAGCTCCCGCATCGAGAATTACCTGGGATTTCCAGTGGGTTTGAGTGGGGCTGATTTAGCCCGTCGAGCTGTAACCCAGGCTCGACGATTTGGGGTGGAAATTCTCACCCCTCAAGCTGTCATTGGCATGCGTATGGCTGACCCCTATCGAATTCTGCAACTGGCAGATGGCAACGAAATCAGTTGTCATGCTTTGTTAGTGGCAACAGGGGTGTCCTATCGCAAGCTGGATGTGCCAGGTATGGACAAACTCAATGGGGCGGGGGTTTACTACGGAGCCGCCATGACTGAAGCGATCGCCTGTCAGGGCGAAACGGTCTATGTTGTCGGTGGTGCCAACTCGGCTGGACAAGCGGCAATGCACTTCTCCAAGTATGCTCATGAAGTGGTGATGCTGGTGCGATCGCCACTCACGAAGAGTATGTCTCAATATTTGATTGAGCAAATTGCGGCGACTGAGAATATCAAGGTTTGTACAGGTTGTGTTGTTGAAGAAGTCAAAGGTGAAACTAATTTGAACGCCATTGTGATTAGAAATACAATCACAGGCGCAGTCGAAACCGTGAATGCCACTTCCCTGTTCATCTTCATTGGAGCTATGCCTCAAACTGATTGGCTCAATGGCAGGGTGGAGCGAGATGAACGCGGGTTTATTCTGACTGGACCTGACTTAATTCGTGAGAATAAACCACCCAAAGGCTGGAACCTCGATCGGCCACCATTTCTACTTGAAACTAGCGTTCCCGGCATTTTTGCCGCCGGGGATGTACGATACAACTCGATCAAACGGGTTGCATCGGGTGTTGGAGAAGGCGCGATCGCAGTTCAATTCATCCATCGCTATCTCAGTCAGGTGTAGTGCCATGGGAAACTCGTTGTGCATCGAAGATTTACTCACATTGGAGCCTTTTCAAAAACTCCCGCAGGAGCGATTGGAATGGTTGTGCGATCGGGCTCAGAGGGTTGAACTATCCACTGGAGAGACCTTGATCAATGAAGGAGATCCCCATCGCGGGGTGTTCATTTTGGGCAAAGGTGAGATGGTGATTACTCGTCGCAGTGAAGGCATCGAAGTTCCTCTGGGACGACATGGTGCCCCTGCTTTTTTTGGTGAAATTCAAGTGCTCACCGATGACCCAGCTCCCGTAACATTGCGAGCCCTGGCAGATTGCCTCCTGCATGAGATAGAGGCAGGGGACTTTCACACCCTGCTGCACGGCTATCGTGATTTTGAACGCATTGTCTTTCGCACCGTTGAGCGCCGACTGCGTGGGCTAGAGTCTTTCATTCGCAGCCGAGAAAAAATGGCAGCATTGGGGACTCTGGCAGCGGGGCTGGCCCATGAGCTGAATAATCCAGCTGCTGCCCTGGTTCGATCTTTGAAAGAGATGCCAACCGCCATTCTGGAACTGCAACGGATGAATCTGGTCTACGGGCAGCGCCAGGTTGAGCCAGAGCATACCCAGCAGTGGTTGCAGGTACGAGATGCGGGCCATGAGGCAATTCTTCACGATCGCTGCAATCCGGTCACCTTAACCGATCGGGAAGAGACGGTCCTAACGTGGTTAGAAGATTACGGTGTAGACCAGGCGTGGAAACTCGCCGAACCCCTGGCAGCCGGAGGGATTGAGATTGCGACCCTGGAGCAACTCATGGAGCGCTGGCGAGATGATCCAACCGAGCTGCGAGAAATGGGATTGCACTGGTTAGCCCTCTCTTTTGAGGTGATGACTATGATTAAACATGGGTTACGCGGGGCTGAACGAATTTCTGAACTGGTGCAGGCGATGAAATCCTACTCCTATCTGGATCAGGGAGTTCAGCAGGAGGTAGATGTGCATCAAGGACTGGAAGACACCCTGCGATTATTTGGTCACAAACTCAAACAGGGCATTCAAGTTAAACGGAATTACGATCCACATCTGCCCAAAGTGTTTGCTTATGGGAGCGAGTTAAATCAGGTGTGGACAAACCTGATCGATAATGCGATCGAGGCCATGGACGGCAGAGGCTTGCTGGAAATTACCACGCATCATAAAGGCGATTCTATTCGGGTTGACATCATAGATTCAGGTAGCGGAATTCCACCTGAAATTCAATTGCGCATTTTTGAGCCCTTTTTCACGACAAAACCGGTGGGCAAAGGATCGGGCTTGGGGTTGGAAACTGTGCGACGAATTGTGGAGAACCGCCATCAGGGTACAATTCTGTTTGACTCGAAGCCAGGAAAAACCTGTTTTACCATTTGCTTGCCAGGGGGCAGGCAGTGATCATCACCCCAGCGAAGCCACATAAAGTTAAATCGCACCCTTTGACTCTGCTCAGGGTGCGATTGGATTGGGTCAAGAACTATGCCAGGTTCAAGTCTCAGCGTCTGGAGACACTCTTTCCTTGAATTGCTTTCCGGCAGAGAAGGCAGGTACTTTGGTCTCAGGGATCTTGATGACCTCTCCCGTGCGGGGATTGCGCCCATCCCTGGCCTGCCGGGTCCGCACCTCAAAAGTGCCAAATCCCACCAGCGTTACTTTATCCCCTTCCGAAACCGTCTCCACGATCGTCTCCAGGATTGCCGTCAGAATTGCATCCGCGTCCTTCTTGGTTACGTTTGCTTTAGCTGCGATCTCGTCCACTAATTCACCCTTATTCATGAATAAGCCTCAATTATTTTCCTTTGGTGGTTTTGCGCTGGGTGCCGCCGGGCCGGGTACTACTGCTCCGAGTGGTTTTGGCAGTAGCTGTGGACCGGCGTTGGGGTTTTGCCGTTGCTGACTCCGTCGCTTTGTTGGTGCGGCTCTGCCCAGCTCTGGTGCGTCCGGTGGTGGGAATTTCAGTCTCAATCACAGGGATGACCGCACTGATCTCAGGTTGTTCCAGCGCAACCTGTTGTGCTGCAATGGCCTCAACCGCTGCGATCGAGGCATCGCCATTGCCATCTTCCTGTTTTTTCCGGCGGGGGCGCTTAGGAACTGCTTCCGCCGCCTCGCTTTGCTTGCCTCGTCTGCCAGAGGGCACATAGCGCCGGAGAGACCAGGCACTCACACTAATGCCTAACTGTTCTGAGAGTAGGGCTGCCACCTCTGTGTAACTGTATCCCTTTGCCAGTGCTGCTCTTACAGAAGGGGCGACCTGGTTAATGGCTTCGACGATCGGCAGATGATCTTTTTCCTTTTTCGGCAAGTCTTTAAGGAAAGATTCAGCCTGTTCCAGGGTGGAACGGTGAACAGCCCTGGATTTGGAGCGGGTAACGGTAGACATGGTTATTGTTCCATAGAAGAATTTACTCGGAAAACCAGTTGGAGAAATTACCGGATTGAAAGCGACAGTAGAAGTAAGTGGATCAATTTGTCGCAATTTTTAAATGTTGCAGTTAAGATTTTTTTAAGTAGCAACTTTATAGCACAAATTTGCAGTGATGCAAGCGATTTGGAACAGAAATTAAGTTGAATAGCTGTTGCAGAGGAGATCAATGTTGATCTTCAGGCATAATTTTTGAAATGGGCCGTAGGGATTAGCGGGTAGGGCTTTGTTCGACTATCGCACGGCAGATCAGCTCCCACCGCTTCTGGCTTCTCCCAGAAGGGAATGGGGGTCGTAAGAACAGATGAACGCCTTCTACCATTTTTTGGGTCGTTCAGAGCTTAACCCCCGGTCCAATTTTTGGGCACCACCTCACTCCTCTCTCAGTCGATTGCATGAATTCCCTATGGATACTTTGAAAATTGACTGGACCTTTGTGCATCGCCTGCGATCGAATTCCAGTGAAACCGTACAGATGATTGTGACCAAACTAGGTTTTTAGGTGCCAGGGCTACCAGAATCTAGGCTTTGCAACCATCCTCTAAAATTCTGAATCCTCATAGATTGCTCATTGAACTCTCATCTTTCCACTCCTGAAGACTGCCAGAATCTGGTCAGCATAGTTTTTGCCAGCATTACAACTGTCAATTTCCCTGGTGGGAAACATGAACGCCGGATTCAGGAGGGGCAACATGAACACGTTCAGACAACACCTGCCAGAATACCTGATGGAAGCAGCACTGTTGGGGTTATTCATGATCTCTGCAGGGGTATTTACCATTTTCTTAGAGTATCCTGACTCACCTGTACATCAGGCCATTGCGAATGGAGATGTGCGGCGGTTTTTAATCGGGATCGCCATGGGAGTAACCGCGATCGCCCTGATCTATTCTCCCTGGGGTCAACAATCCGGTGCCCACATGAATCCAGCCGTAACGCTGACGTTCTACCGTTTGGGTAAAATCAAGGCTTGGGATGCCTGGTTTTATCTTCTATTTCAATGCCTGGGTGGATTAACCGGTGTTTACTTGGTCGCTTTGGGATTTGGCCAGGTCTTTACCCAACCCCCTGTCAGCTATGTCGTTACCGTTCCTGGTCCTGCCGGTTGGATGGCAGCTTTGCTAGGTGAGTTGTTGATTGCTTTTTTAATGATGAGCACCGTATTGGTGATTAGTAATCATAAAAAACTGCATCGCTTCACTGGATTATTTGCTGGATGTCTGGTGATGCTCTATGTAACTTTTGAAGCTCCTTTTTCTGGTTTTGGCATGAATCCGGCCCGGAGTCTTGCCTCCGCCCTGCCTGCTAATGTTTGGACTGCATTTTGGCTATATGTCATCGTGCCACCGATCGGCATGTTTCTGGCAGCAGGTTTATATTCCTATTGGTTTGGCGATCGGGCAGTTAAATGTGCCAAATTGCACCACAACAATCAAAAACGCTGCATCTTCCGCTGCAACTATAACCGGAACGGAAAGATTGATCTGAGTGATAACCTGCCAATCAAAGGACAGCACCTATGACAACCCATTCACACTACGACATCATCATCATCGGCACAGGTGCTGGGGGAGGCACTCTGGCTTACCATCTAGCATCCAGTGGCAAAAAGATTTTGATTCTGGAACGGGGCACTTTTTTGCCTAGAGAGAAAGAAAACTGGAGTGCCCTGGAAGTCTACCAGCGAGAACGCTATCACACCCAGGAGCAGTGGTTTGATGCCAATCACAACGCCTTCCGTCCCGGCATGAATTACTGGGTGGGTGGCAATACCAAAGTCTATGGTGCTGCACTGTTGCGGATGCGAGCACGGGACTTTGAAAGGGTAGAACACAAAGATGGCATTTCTCCAGAATGGGGGTTAAAGTACCAGGACTTTGCCCCCTACTACACTCAGGCAGAACAACTCTACGATGTGCATGGTCAGGCAGGGCTTGATCCCACTGAACCACCACGCACTCTACCCTATCCCTATGCCCCTGTGAGCCACGAGCCCTACATGCAGGAGCTTGCCCATGCCTTCACTAGAACTGGTCTACACCCCTTCAACCTACCCCTGGGCTTGAAACTCAATGAAGTGGACAAAAGCCTGGGCAACTGTATTCGCTGCAATACCTGTGATGGCTTTCCCTGTCTCACCAATGGTAAAGCTGATGCGGATGTGAACTGTATCATGCCGATTCGGCAAACCAGCCATGTCACCCTGCTGACCAGCGCAAAAGTCACTCGCCTGCACACCAGTCCCTCCGGACAAACCGTGACCAGGGTAGAAGCGGAGATCCATGGAGAACCACAATCGTTTACAGGCGATATTGTCGTCGTAGCTTGCGGAGCCATTAACTCGGCGGCGTTGCTGCTGCGATCGTATAACGACCAGCACCCTAAAGGATTGGCAAATCGTTCTGATCAGGTGGGCCGTAACCTGATGAAACATATTTGTACGGCTCTGGTACAACTGAGTACCAGCTTGAATCCTGCGGTGTATCAAAAGACCATTGGCATTAGTGATTTCTATTGGGGGGAACCTGACTTTCCCTACCCCATGGGGTTAGTGCAGAACACAGGGAATGTCCTGGCGGACATGTTGCCTGCGGAAGCCCCCGCCTTACTCGCGCCATTGCTGAAACTACGACCAGATGCGGAATTAAAAGCCGTTGCAGATCATGCGGTTGGCTGGTGGTTACAGACGGAAGACCTGCCAGATGCTGAAAATCGAGTTCGGGTGGATGGAGATCGTCTGCTCCTCGAATACAAACCCAACAATTTGGTAGCCAGCGATCGACTGGTGAACCGTTGGGTTGAGATCCTCAAGCAGGTCGATCGGGCAGAACATATGCTCCCTTTCAGCCTCTATCCGCGTAATCGGATGACCCTACAATCGGTTGGGCATCAGTGCGGTACCTGTCGCTTTGGGGAAGACCCAGCCCTGTCGGTGTTGGATCTGAACTGTCGCACCCATGATGTCGATAATCTTTATGTGGTGGATGGTAGCTTCTTTCCTTCCAGTTCAGCCGTCAATCCTACCCTGACCATCATTGCCAATGCCCTGCGGGTGGGCGACCATTTGCTGCAACGATTGAAGTAAGGACGAAGTTTCCTTACCCCCGTCCCTATCCAGAAGACTACTACGATATATTTCCGGATTGGGGGATGGTTGCGATGTAGTCGCCATAGTCAACCCCCCAATCCATGACCAAAGGGTAGACAAAGTCATACTACGTCTGTAGTATATGAATAGCAAACTTGGAGATCTGACTTCCATGATATCCATTCTTTCTCTCCTCCTATGCAGCGCAACCTATGGCCAATCCAGAACTATCTGGTTGGCAACCGTTGTGCTGTTTGGCGATGAGGGCATGGATACAAGCATTTCAAGTAAAGGCATATCTGAACTTGCCGAACTCGCCGATCGTCGGGGCGGGTTTAATCCAGAACAAAGCATCACGAGCGGAAGGAGCAGGTACATCCCTGCGCCAATCTAGGGCAAAGCGTAACTAACCCTCGCACCCCCGCTCCTGAGTATCAGAAGCGGGGGTCATTTTTTAGAGGAGTGAAAACCATGGAACCAGACCAGCAACGGCCACCCTCGGTGTTACAGAAATCGGTGGTGGTGTTCTCGAAGAACTACCTGCCCGTCAGTCGGGTCAACATCCGACGCGCTGTCACCCTTCTGGTAGCCGGACAGGCAGAGCCATTGGGTTTCATTGAGGGTGCGATCTGGCAGGTTCGTTCTCCCAGTTTCGTCCTACAAGTGCCTGAACACATCCGGTTGACAGTTTCGAACCCAGAGCGGTTATGGAAGGTGCCTCCCGTCAACCGACGGGAAGTGCTGAGACGAGATGGTCATGCCTGCCAGTACTGTGGTAGCACCCGCAAGTTAACCCTGGACCATGTCATCCCCAAATCGAAGGGGGGGCCTCACACCTGGGATAACGTGGTCACCGCCTGTGAGCCTTGCAACCTGAAGAAGGGCAACCAACTGTTGCATGAGGTGGGCCTGGTGTTGAAGAGCAAACCCAAAGCCCCAACTCACCCTGCCGTTGCCTTCGCTGAGCAGTTCTGGAAAGAGCACCCCTCTGTCAGTTAAGTCCGTCCAGCCCTACAGGAGGCTCCACCCATGTTGAAGTTGCAATACACCGAAAACGGACTGTTCATGGAACGGGTCAGTGGCTCTGTTGAAACCATGGTGGCTCAGCGAACTGCTCTGGTGTTACGGGCAGGCCGATCGCTCCATCTGCAACTGGGGCGGGCCTCCTTCCTGCTCCCTGCGGATATGCCCACCCTGGCCGAACTGGAGGTCCTGATCTGGATGGAGCAGTCCTCACAGATCACGATTTGTCTCGTTGATCTGGACACCGTGGAAGTGAGTGTTGCTGGGATTTGGGTGACGGAGCAGGTGGATGCGGAAGACGGCATCTTTCTGGCAACGACACCGATCGCGATCGAGGCCCTGATTGAACAACTCTGGCAACAAGCCCAGAAAGCAATCTCTTCCACGGCCTGAAACCAAAATGGAGAGGACAATCTGGGGGTTTGTCCTCTCCCCTCAAAAGCAAAATTCCAGAAAAGTTGTGGGATCTCCTTGACAATTGTAGTATATTAGTAGTATGTATGTAATACAGTATCGATATCTAAGTTTGGTCGAAGCAAGCCGTCTGTAAAACGGATGTCCCCCTGTCCCGTAGGTTCAAATCCTACCCAGTTCTCCCGGCCCTTATGGAGAGATGGCCATTGGCAACGCAAGCTGTTTGCTAAACAGTCGTGGATGAAGGTCCACTGTGGGTTCGACTCCCACTCTCTCCGCCTTTGAGGACGTGGTGTAACTGGATGAACCCATCAGTCTCGGAAACCGAAAAGTGGGGATATTGCCTGTGGCAACACTCCCCAAACAAATCCCTCCGTTCTCGCCCATTGTCGAGGCTGTCCGGCATGGACGAAGAAAGTGTCTTCAAAAAATCATGGGTCTGTAGCTCTAGTGGCAGAGCACCTAAACCACCTTGTACCCTAACCGGCAAAGCTTACATACTAACTTCCTTTTAAGAAGCAAAAGCAGCTTTGTGTACTTGTACGAGGGATGAGTGCAATTCTCATCAGGAGGAGATCGGTTCGACTCCGACCAGATCCACTACAAATGATCTATTTTTTATACAGATTTTTATATAGGTCTGCTTCCCCAGATCGAACGTGAGACAATATGATCGTTGGGTTCAAGACTCAGAGGCAGATTGACAAAAGGTTTCATCCGAACTGGCTGACAAAAAGATCTTTGCATCCAGGCTAAAAAACATGGCCACTTGAATGCTCTGGAAGTTTAAAGGCGATTGATCTTCCAAGAGAGCCGTCTTGATTTAGAAAAGGCGTTGCTGAATAGAAGTATGATTTTCGTGCTTGAGCCTTATGCAGCCCTCACCCTAGCCCTCTCCCAAAGGAGAGGGAACAAGAGTTTTAGCTCCCTTCTCCTGCGGGAGAAGGGTTGGGGATGAGGGTAATTCATATTTGCATTCAGCAAAGCCATTTAGAAGGTTTTAATATGATGAGCGCCAGGTCAGAACTAGGCATCGAGCAGCCTGATCTTTCCAGCCCAGAGGCCCTGTTATTGACTTTGCAAGAACTTCGCCAGAACGTTGAATGCGAAGGGCAAGCTCTCTTTAACCAGTGGCGATCGCAGATTCAACGACCTGAATTTCTTGCCAGTGCCCTTAATTTGGCTCAATATCTGGCATTACGACGGCACGACCTGCGCAACCTCCAAGCCGCCCTCATGCCCTGGGGGCTATCCTCGTTAGGGCGGATTGAAGCGCGCGTCATGCCCAATCTGGATGCCGTTATTACCACCCTGGAAGTCCTTTGCGGCTCTGAGTCTGCTCAGCACCGAAACCGTCCCCCGATCGAGTTCTTTTTTGAGGGCAATCGTTTACTCCAACAGCATACAGAAGAACTGTTCGGCCAACCTCTACCTCAGCGTCGAGTCAGGATTATGGTCACCCTCCCCAGCGAAGCCGCTACAGACTATGAGAGGGTACGAGAAATCATCCAACGGGGGGCAACCTGTGTGCGAATTAACTGTGCCCACGATGCCCCAGCAAGTTGGGAGTGCATGATCAACCATATCCGCCGAGCAGAACAGGAGACAGGAACATCCTGTAGAGTCATGATGGACTTAGGCGGTCCCAAAATTCGTACCGGTTCTGTGTTTGCCCCCTGCGATCGCAAAAGGGTCTTTCGGGGAGATTACCTCTTGCTCTCCCGGCGAACTCCTGAACGCAACAGTGAAATTGGGGCAGGAGAGTCCATCCCAGCCCCAGTAGACCATTTCCAAATTTCCTGTACCGTTCCCGAAATTCTCGATTTACTGACAGTGGGCACACCCGTGTATATCGATGATGGCAAGATTCGGACTCGCGTTGTTGACACCCAATACTTATTCCCCGATGGAGAATTGGGACTGTTGTTGCAGGTAACCCATGCCAGCCCCAAAGGAGTCAAACTCCGGCCTGAAAAAGGGCTGAATTTTCCAAATACGGTCTTGCCACTCAATCCCCTGACTGAGAAAGATCTGTCCGACCTGGATTTTGTCGCTACCCATGCAGATATTATTGGCTACTCTTTTGTTCAACGATCGGCTGATATTCAGTTACTACAAAAGGAATTAGATCAGCGCTCCGGAGATCGACCGGTTCCACCTGCAATCGTGGCAAAAATTGAAACTGCGATCGCGGTGAGCAACCTGCCAGAATTAATCATTCATGCAGCAGGGAAGCAGTCATTTGGTGTCATGATCGCGAGGGGCGACTTAGCTGTTGAAATTGGATACCAGCGGTTAACTGAGATCCAGGAAGAAATTCTCTGGCTTTGCGAAGCGGCTCATGTTCCTGTGATTTGGGCCACGCAAGTTCTAGAAAGTTTGGTAAAAGATGGTGCACCCTCTCGGGGAGAGATGACCGATGCAGCTATGGCTGAACGGGCAGAGTGCGTCATGCTCAACAAAGGCCCGTTCATTGCCGAAGCTATCACTATTCTGGATGATGTACTAACGCGCATGGAAGCCCACCAGTTGAAAAAAACACCCCAGTTACGAGCCCTCCATTCCTGGTAAACAAAAATGGAGGCGAATGGCTTCGCCCCCACAGGTTACCTGGCTCATAACTCCAGATCAATGTCCATCTCAGGCAGGTACGGCCTGGGTACGACGCTGCAACAGCCTGATGACGGCAGATTTTTCCAGCAACCCAACCAAACTGTTATTGCTCTGAATCACGGTCAGACTGGAAAGATGTTTTTCTTCCAGGTACTTGATCACCTCCAGAAGCGGTTGCTGGGCTGTCACTGTTCTGGATGCCTCGATCGGTTGCATCAGTTCACTCACCTGCACCAAGGACCAGCGATCGGTCGGGACTGAGGTCAATGCATCCACTGCAATTTCCCCTAACAATTCATTGGCTTCGTTCGTCACGAGAAATTTACGCCATTGATTCGGGCTCAGGATCAGTTGATCGGCAAATTCTCTCAAAGATGTGTGAGCCGAGACGATCGGGCTGTTGAGAGCAACGGCGTCAGCAGCGGTCAGCCCCACAAGCTGTTCTTGCACCGTGGCAAACTGGGCCGCCTGACCCGCATTCTGGAGCAAGAACCAGCCCACCAGTATGTTCCAGAAGTTGACTGAGCTACCGAACAATAGCAGGGGCAGAACACCTGAGCCGATCGCGACCCAGCCAAAAGCCTGACCAACGCGACCAGCAAATTGAACCCCCCGGTAAGGGTTACCGGTAATTTTCCAGACGATCGCCTTGAGAATATTCCCCCCATCCAGAGGCAGACCCGGGATCAGGTTGAAGAAGGCTAGGGCCAGATTAACGGAAGCCAGGACACCCAGGACCGCTGCGATCGGGCCAGAGACAGCAGTCCCTACCCCAATCAGCATCATTAGACCGGCCAGGACCAGACTCACCAGAGGACCTGCGATCGCCACCCAGAAGGCTGCAGCAGGGGTTTCAGATTCTTTTTCCAGGTTGGCTAATCCCCCGAACAGGAACAGGGTAATGGATTTCACCCCGATCCCCTGCCGCAAAGCCACAGCACTATGTCCCAACTCATGGGCCAGCACAGAGGCAAACAGGAGTAAGGCCGTCATCAGCCCCAAAAGCAGAGGCACCCCTGCCGATAGCCCCGGAAACTGAGCTGCCAGACCACTGCTGTAAGACCAGGTTACCAGGGCCAGGACAAAGAACCAGGACGGATTGACATAGAAGGGAATGCCGAATAAATTACCGACACGAATGCTGCCATTCATAAACCACCTTGCTTGGCGTGAGGAGCATGGGCTCCAGGTCATGCTCCAATTGTAACGAAGTGTTAAGAGTGTTCTCATCCTGCAGGATGGGGGGATAGCCGTCTAAAATGTGACGGTTCAGGTAGGGTTGAGTGAGCGGCTGTCCCCCTCCAACAGACAATGCCTGGGCAGGAAAGATCGGTCCCACACCATTCAAATGGATCTTAGATACCTTGCAAACGCAATCTGTCCTATGTCGATGAGCTTTTCCCAACAGACCCTGATTCTGACTGGGGCATCCACAGGAATTGGCCGATCGCTGGCGATCGCCCTGGCCCAGAAGGGAGCCCGTCTGGTTCTGGCCGCTCGTAATCAGCCCGCCTTGGCAGAGACTGCTGCGGCCTGTATGGAGCAGGGGGGTGAGGCCATTGCGGTCCCGACGGATGTGACCAGATCGGAGGACTGCCAGCAGTTGGTTGCCGCTGCGATCGATCGGTTTGGTTGCCTTGATGCACTGATCAACAATGCGGGGACTTCCATGCTGGCCCGGTTCGATACCGTGACCGATCTCTCGATCTTTGAACAGATCATGCGGGTTAACTATCTGGGCGCAGTATATTGCACCCACTACGCCCTGCCCTATCTGAAAACCAGTCAGGGGCTGCTGGTGGCCATTTCATCGTTATGTGGCAAAACGGCAGTCCCGACCCGATCGGGCTATGTGGCCAGTAAACATGCCCTGCAGGGTTTTTTTGATACCCTGCGGATTGAGCTACAGGAGAGCGGGGTCGATGTCCTGGTCGTGTCCCCCGGTTTTGTGGCAACGGATATCCGGCAACGGGCCTTGGGCGCTGATGGCCACAGCTTGGGGCAGAGTCCCCGAGATGAGAGTAAAAATACAATGTCGGTTGAATTGTGCGTGGCCCAGATCATGCGGGCCATGGAGCGACGCCAGCGTGAACAGGTGATGACGCTAAAAGGGAAGTTGATTCCCTGGGTGAAGTTAGTGGCTCCTGGCCTGGTCGATCGGTGGTCACTGCGTGCAGCCCAAACCAAGTCCCCATCAATTCAGGGGGCTGCTGCTGCTGATGAGATGACTTCAAAATGAAGGATTGTGATCGTAGTCCAGGCAGCGATCGTTCAGCCAAGTTCTGCCTGTTTGTTCGCAGTCCCGCTGATTCTTCAGCCAGGGGATGGCAGCGGGATGAACCTTATTCCCAGCAAT
Organism: Leptolyngbya sp. 'hensonii'; assembly: GCF_001939115.1. Taxonomy (GTDB): domain Bacteria; phylum Cyanobacteriota; class Cyanobacteriia. Next base: position 19,649 of record NZ_MQTZ01000058.1, read on the forward strand.
AGGGAGGTTAAAGACACCCGCAACGACAACCGTACTGGCAGCCAGAAAAAGGCCCAGCATGACGGTCATAAAGAGGACATTAGCAGGGGTTAGAAGAGGATGGGACGCCCTTTCCATCCGACGACGGTCTACCGAGCGCCGCTCTTCCCCAATTAACAAAACCAGGTAGAACCAGTTTCGGAAAAAAGGAAGGGATAATCGCAGGTCGATCGTATGCTTTCGGGGCTCCCGGAAGGCCCTTCGAAGAGCCTCAATCTGAGCAGGAGTAAACGTGACGGCAATTTCCGGTGGGATTCGGGATAGCCATGCTTCTGCAGCATTGGAATGGGAGGATGGTTTCACAGGAAAACGGTTCGAAACAGGCAGAACTTGCTCTCTATGTTCAACGCAACCTGGGAAATCAATATCAGTCCAATTGCGGATATTTGGTTAAATTTCAATGGCAATAGATCAGGATACCAGTTCAATTGCGGATATAAGATTTCCAAATTATCCGTGAACATCCAGAGCTTCGATTTCTTCAAGAAGTCAGAGATCTATATCTGACAGGAAGTCCAGGAAGAACAGTCTTGAGGAGATTTGTATTCTAAGCTACCCCCAGCTTCTCAGTTCCCATGGATCAGACCTTTATCTATGTCCTTTTTCCGGCATCTCAGTATCAAATCCAAGCTGATTGTCATGTTACTGGCAGTGAGTGGCTGTTCCATTCTGGTAACGGCATACATTGGGTATCAGAGCGGCAAATCAAACTTGACCGATCGGGTGTTCAATCAGTTGACCAGTCTGCGAGCTTCCAAGGCTTATCAGGTCGAATCTTACTTTAAGACCATCCGTAACCACATTCAGACCCTCAGCAATGATCTGACTGTAACCTTAGCCATGCAGGAATTTGCAGCAACCTACCAGGACATGGGAGCTGTTCAATTACCCCCATCCCTAGACCCCCCCCTGACAAGCTATTATCGTCAGGAGTTTCTTACCCGCCTGGCCAAGGTTGAAAAAGGGATCCCTGTCCTTGATGCCTATCTTCCCAAAGACGCCGCATCCCGCTATTTACAGTACCAGTACATTGCCGCCAATCCTCACCCTGTAGGCAAAAAGCATCTCCTGACTCAGGCAAAAGATGGTAGCGCCTATAGTCGCATCCACGCCCGCTACCACCCCATTTTTCGAGAAATTATCGAAAAATTTGGCTATTACGATCTGTTTTTGATCAACCTGGAAGGAACGATTGTTTACACCGTCTATAAAGAAACGGACTTCACCACAAACCTCACAACGGGTCCCTACAGCGACAGCAATTTAGCGCGTCTGGTGGCGGAAGTCCGTCGGGCGAAGGAACAAGGATATGCTCGCATCATTGACTTTGAGCCTTACGCACCCTCCTATCAAGCGCCAGCAGCCTTTATTGCTGCTCCCATTTTTCACCAATCGAAGTTAGTCGGAATGCTGGCAATTCAACTGCCTGTGAACGAGATGAACACAGTGATGACGGGAAACCGGAATTGGGAAAGGGATGGTCTGGGTAAAACTGGCGAGACCTATTTGGTAGGCCGAGATTACCGAATGCGAACGGTTTCCCGCTTTCTCGAAGAAGATCCAGAAGGATATGCTAAAACATTACGCACTCTGGGAGTCAGTGAAACAACCATCAAGCGAATTCGTCAGTATGGAACATCCATTTTGCAACAGGAAGTCCGGACGATCGCAGTCGAGAAAGCCCTGGCTGGCCAGCAAGGCACCCAGATCATCCAAGACTATCGCGGCATTCCCGTTTTGAGTTCCTATGCCCCACTCCGAATTGATGACCTGGAATGGGTCATTCTGTCTGAAATGGACCTCGCAGAAGCCTACGCCCCCATCTATGGATTTGGGCATCAGGTTCTCGTTTCAGCAACCCTGCTGATGCTATTGGTCACCTTGCTGGCCATGGGGTTAGCCTATCTCTTTGTTAAACCCGTTAATCAGATTATTGCCACCGCCCGTCAGGTCGAAGCGGGTCATCTGGATGCGATCACATTCTTCGAAACTGAGGATGAACTGGGAGAACTGGCTCGATCGTTCAACAGCATGGTGGAAAATTTGCGCGCACAAACCCAATTCGTCGAAGAGAAGCGGCAGGAAAATGAAAAGCTCCTTCTCAGTTTATTCCCCGCTGCGATCGCCAGACGATTGCAGCGGGGAGAGAAAGAGATTGCCGAAAATGTTCCTAATGTGACTATTTTGTTCGCTGACTTAACTGGGTTTTCCAGGCTTTCGGCAGCCCTCCCAGCAGAGGAAGTTGTTGCGATTCTGAATGATATTGTGACGGCTTTTGATGAGGCTGCTGAACGCTATGGCGTTGAGAAAATTAAGACAATTGGGGATAGTTACATGGCAATTTGTGGGCTCTCGATCCCCTATCTGGATCACGATCGGCGAGCTATTGACTTTGCTGCGGAGATCTTATTGATTACGCGCCGGTTCAGCCATGAGCGAGGGCTGTCATTGAATATTCAAATTGGGATTAATTCTGGGGATATTGTGGCCGGATTGATTGGGAGAAGTAGAGTTCTCTACGATGTTTGGGGCGATGCCGTGAATATTGCCAGCGCTCTGCGGGAAACCTGCCCTGCTGGAGCCATTCTCGCCTCCGACAAGGTTTATAATCGGTTGCACGACCTCTACGAATTTGAACCCGCTGGGGAGGTGGATACCCATGGGAAAGCCAAAATCAAAGCCTGGAAATTGAAGAATGTACAGTATTCTCTTCGAGTAGAGAGTTAATGAATTTTCCTGTCTCGCCGGAGCAGTCACCCATCCCCATCTACAGCGGTTGGTTGGTTGTCATCAGGATTTCTGCGGCCTGACGGTTTAAAGGTTTGGAGAAAAAGTATCCCTGTGCCTGCTCACAGTTGAGGGATCTCAACTGGGATACCTGCTCCATCGTTTCAACCCCTTCTGCAACCACACTCATCCCCAGATTCCAGGCCAGGGTGACGATGGCGCGAACGATCGCCAGTTGTTCATCATCCCCATTCATCCGATTCACAAAAGACCGATCGATTTTCAAGACATCAATGGGGAAGCGATGTAAATAGGCCAGGGAAGAATATCCAGTCCCAAAGTCGTCGATACAGAGTTGAATGCCCAGGTCCTTTAACTGCTGCAGCACGATCTCCGCCGTCTCAGGATTGCGCATAATGGCACTTTCCGTAATCTCCAGTTTCAGACTTTGGGGACTTAAGCCTTCTTCCTGCAGCGTTTGAGCAATCTGCTCCACTAAATTGAGTTGGGAAAACTGTCGCCCCGATAGATTCACATTGACCGTCAGGGGAGAACAGGCGGGAAATTTCTCTTGCCAGCGCCGCAGATGCTGACAGGCTTCCCGTAAAACCCATTGTCCGATCGGAATGATCAGCCCTGTCTCTTCTGCGACTGGAATAAACTCTGTGGGAGAAATCAGCCCCCGCTCTGGGTGTTGCCAGCGAACCAACGCCTCAAAGCCAGTGATTTGGCCTGTTTCCAGAGACACGATCGATTGATAGTAAACTCGCAACTCCTGACGCTCGATCGCCCAGCGCAAATCTGTCTCCAATTGCAGCAGGGCCACAGCCCGGTCATACATGGAGGTATCAAAAACACTGTGCCACGCCTTGCCCCGTTCCTTGGCATGATACAACGCCGTATCTGCATCCCGGAGAAAATCGGCGGCTTCCTGATAGTTGGCAGTGCTAAAGGCAATTCCAATACTGGCAGTGGTAAACACTTCATACCCACTCAGGTTGAAAGGAGACTTCAACACCTCATGAATTCGTTCTGCCACCGTGGTCACTTCATCCACAGATTGCACATGGTTTAGCAGAATCGTAAACTCATCCCCTCCCAAACGAGCTACGGTATCATCTGCCCGTAAGCAAGTCTGCAACCGCTGGGCAATGGCGATCAGCAATTGATCTCCCACCAGATGTCCCAGGCTATCATTCACTACTTTAAACCGATCCAGATCCAGGAACAGCACCGCAAACTGATCATCGGAGTAACGCTTCACCCGGGCAATGGCCTGTTCCAGCCGGTTCACAAACAGAGCCCGATTCGGTAATCCGGTCAGGGCATCGTAGAAAGCATCATGGACCAGTTTTTCCTCCATGGTCTTCCGCTCTGTGATATCCGTTGCAATCCCTTCAATCCGCACGGCTTCTCCAACCGCATTGTAAATCAAGTGACTGCGATTACAGAGCCAGCGTACCTGGCCATCAGGCCGGATAATGCGGTATTCCAGTTCCTGATTGCCATTCTGGAGCAGGGGCTGAATGGCTGCCTGCACCCGCTCTCGATCGTCGGGATGAATCATCTCAAACCAGAGATTCGAGTTCTCAAAGAATGCGGTAGCAGAACAGCCATAGATCTTTTCCACAGCCGGATTCAGATATAGGGTTTTAAAGGTATCGACGGCAATGGACCAGACCACATCTTCTAAAGAAGACAGAATTTCATCCAACCGTTGTTCACTCTGTCGCAGAGCCGCTTCAGCCTGTTTGCGATCGGTGATATCCGTAATCATGCCCAGGGTTCCCGTGTAGTTCCCTTGAAGGTCAAACAGGGGCGATGCTGACACAATTGTCCACAGATCAGAGCCATCCTTCCGGCGGAACTTAAAGTCATGGGCTTCATTGATACCCTGATGTCGCCGTTCAATCTGAGCCTGGGCGATCGCCACACCCTCTTCATCCATGAACGAGAACAGCGTTTCCCCCAACATTTCATCAATGGTATAACCCAGCATGGTGGCCATCTGCTGGTTGACAAAACTGGTCTGGTGATCGCGGTTCAGCACCCAAATCCCCTCTGTCGCGGTTTCCACAATCCGGCGGTATTGCTCTTCCCGCTCCCGCAGGGCTTCCTCAGCTTGCTTGCGCTGGGTAATATCCGTTTGGATCCCGACAAAATGGGTCACCAGTCCCTCACTGTCAAAGACCGGTGCAACATAGAGCTCATTCCAGAAGGGAGTACCGTCTTTGCGATAGTTCCGTAAGGTCACATGGCACTCCCGGTGTTCCTGGAGTGCTGCCCGCAACTCAAGCAGATGCGGCTGTTTGACATCCACCCCCTGGAGAAAACGGCAGTTACGCCCATTCACTTCTTCCGCCGTATAGCCGGTAATGCTCTCAAACGCCGGATTGACATAAATAATAGGACAATCGGGCTGATTGGCATCTGTGAGCACAATGCCATTGCTACTGGCCGAGATGGCCCGCTCCAGTAACCGCAATCGGGCCTCAGATTGCTGCCGCTCGATCGCAGTCGCCAGTACGTTCGCGATCGCCTGGAGGAAATAGCTGTCATCCTGGGTAAAGTGCCGTTGTTGGGTCGCATAAACCCCCAGAATGCCAAAGGGTTGGGTCTGACCAGGAATAGCCACAGTAATGCCGCTGACCACCCGATGGTTATGCAGTAGCGGTGATCCGCCAAAACGACGATCGATCCGCAAATCTTCCACAATCACCGGCTTGGTAGCCAGCAGGGCATATCCAGCATGGGAGCTGGCCTGAGTCCCCATCATGGCTACGCCCACCAGGCCCTGTTGCCAACCGACCCCAGATTGCAACAACAGGGCATTGCCACCGGGTAGGAGTTGCCAGATGCCACAGAGTTCAAGATCAAGCACTTGAGCCACCAGGGTGACTGCATCCTGCATCAGCAGGGCCAGATCCATACCAGCGAGGGCCCGTTGTCCCAGTTCAGCAACGGTAGCTTGCTGCCGGGCATGAGCTTTCAATGCCCTTTCTGCTTGCTTTTGTGCTGTGATATTACGCTGGATGGTGGCCAAACAAAGGGCATCCCCTGTTTGGGGATGCCTGACGGTAAAACAACTTCGATGCATATCCACGCAATCCCCTGTTTTGAAGTGGCGCAACTGGCCTTCCCCTTCATGGCGTCCTGTCGATTGCAGGGTTGGTAGGGTCACCTCGCAAAAGTGGACTAAGTCTGCTTGCGGCAGGTACTCTCCAATATTTTTCTCTACAGCTGCCTCCAGACTGTCTAGACCCACCAGATGACGACCCGCTTCATTGACATAGAACACTTCGCCTTCAAAGGAAGACATGGCAATGAAGTCTGTGCTGTTCTCCACCAGGGCAACAAACTTCTGCCATTCTGCCTCTGTCTTCTGGACCTGCTTTTGTTGCGTCACATCCATCAGTGTCATCAGGACAGCAGATTGCCCTTTGTGGGGAATCAGCTTAGCCGAAATAACTACATCAAGCACTTTACCAGTGACCTGTTTGAGGGACAATTCATAGTTGGTGAGACGCCCGCCCAGCCGCAGGATATCCATCATCTGCCTCAGGGCAACAGGTGTCACGAACAGGTCAACCGATAAGGCATCCAGTGGCGCATCATCCGCACCAAAAAAAGGTTTGACCAGTTCATTCTGAAATAGAATCCCATAACTTTCTGGGCAAACGACCAGGATGGGGAGCGGAATCAATTGGACGATCGCATCCAGAAATTCTTGTAATTCGGCTGCCGCCAGCTCATAGAGTTTAGCTGACGGATATAGTTTGGCTGCCGATTCTTTACGCATAGGCGATGAGGTTCTGGCCAAACTTTTGAGTCTTTGCCTGGAAGCATCTAAAGATTGCTTCTTATAGTTTGGGTAGCGATGGATAGGGGCCATTTTCAAAATTGCAGAGAGTACTAAGAAGCAGCACGATCTGATTTTTAGAGCAAGTAAAATAGCTTAAGATCACTACGACAACCTGATAGAAAAATGTGATAGCAAAGCCTCAATTAATTCAGAAAAAAGCTTGATTTGTTCAAGGCTAAAGAAGCTCTAACCTCCGAGGAACTGTCCTCGACGGAAGAGACAAAAATCACTTTTTATTATAAAGACAAGCGAATCATATATCTGGACAGAACCCGTAAATCTGCCTCTCTAGAGATTGATCTGTCAATCAAAATTTTTTTCTCTTTTTGGTGACTTAGAATATGTGTATTGGAACAGGCTTTTTTTATCATGGTTTCCAATAGATACTTTGTAGTAGATAGGTCGTAAAAGATAGCATCAATTAGGCTGTTGATTGACTGATCGAACTTGCCTAGGAAAAAGGAGTTTAAGATATTATTAAACTACCCCATTTGAGTGCAAATAGTAACTTTCGTCACAAAAACTTCATGTATTACCCAGTCAATAAAGAAGGAGATTCTCTCCCTCAGAATTTCTTTAAAGGGAGTAGTTTCAAGGAGTTTATATTCCGGGTTTTTACAGTTGACTTATGGGTAACATAGTCATGATAGAAAGCAATGTTCTGATCTGGTCGATCGGGCTAACCATAGGATTTCCAATGCTGGTCATCCTACTGGGAGAACTCATTCATTGGCTACAGCGGCGCGGTAGACCCCTGGCAGCAACATTACGGGCGATTCGAAATCAGGTCCTGCCCGTTCTGGTCGTCTTACTGTTCATGCAGCATGTTTTGGAACTAGATGCAGATGGCAGATTACTCAAAAGTATTGGGACACTTTTCTGGATTTGCGTGATTGATGCCTCCCTATCCTTACTGAACTCCCTCTTTTTCGAACAAGCAGAAGCCGATACCTGGCGAGCCAGAGTTCCCAAATTGTTGATCGACCTCTCCCGTCTTCTGCTGGTCCTGTTAGGTACTGCAATTGTGTTGGCAGTCGTATGGAAAGCGGATCTGGCTGGAGTGGTGACTGCCCTGGGGGTCAGTTCCCTGGTCATTGGTCTGGCCCTCCAGGATACCCTGGGCAGTGTGATGTCTGGAATAGCCCTGCTCTTTGAACGTCCCTTTACTGTTGGGGATTGGTTGCGGGTTGGTGATCTGGTGGGGCAGGTAATCGATATTAACTGGCGAGCCGTGCGGTTGCAGACCCTGCAGCGGGAGATGGTCATCATTCCCCATAAGGTGATTAGTGGGGAAATTATCCGTAATTTCAGCAGGCCACTCCGGCTCCATGCAGAGCGGATCCAGATTGGGTTTTCCTACAATGACCCTCCCAACTTGGCCATACAGGTTTTACGCAGTACCGCCCTCTCAACCCAGGGCATTCTGAATGATCCAGAACCTCAAATCTTTACCCTTTCTTACGATGATTCGGCAATTACTTACGAGGTGAAATTTTTTATTGAAGACTATAGCGACCTGGAAGAAATTCGCAGTCGATTTATGACAAGGGTTTGGTATGCTGCTCAGCGAAGCAACCTGACCATTCCTTTTCCCATTCGCACGCTGTACCATTTTCATGGCCCCACCTCGAAGGCCGAGAAAACAAGCAAGAAGTTTGCCGAAAGTTTGCAATCCGTTCCCCCCTTTGTTCCCCTGGGGCGAAAGGAAGATCTGGGAGGATTAGCAGAAGAAATTATCCTGCAACATTTTGGCCGGGGCGAAAAAGCTTTGACTGAGGGAAATCCTGGCAATGCGCTATACATTATTCTGTCGGGACAAGCCATGATCACCGCCAGGGATGAGATCGGGCAAGAGCAGGATGTGCTCCCTTTAAAGGCAGGAGAATTTTTTGGGGAGATGGCCCTGTTCTCTGGCGAACCCAGTACTATTTCAGTGACGGCTACCGATGATCTGGAGGTGATGATGATCTCAGCCAGTGTCGTGAATCAAATGATTGAACGGCAACCCAGCTTTGCTCGTGAAATTGGGCAAATTCTGGAGATTCGCAGACGGGCGGTCCAGGCGGTCAAACAAATTCGTACTGGAGGCTTGCAATGACTGTTAACGAGACCGTAACCATTAAGCTGGATCAGTTCCTCAAGTTAGTAGGTGCTGTGCAAACGGGTGGAGAAGCCAAGCTCATCATTCAGACTGGGGAAGTGCGGGTGAATGGGGAGATTGAAACCCGCCGAGGACGGAAACTGGTCACGGGCGATCGTATTTTGGCCCGAGGACAGGCTTTTTTTGTAGACCTGTCCGAAGCAGAACTGTAAGCCTAAATCTTGAACCATACAAAATTAAACTGCCCATTAAAATACCCTGGTAGAAGGCTACCAGGGTTAGATGGTTAGATGAAACAATGAGTTATTCCACTAAGGTTTACAGTTCCTTACAGTTCCTACTCCGTCAGTAACGTGCATTGGGTTGTGCATCAAATAATTGTTGGATAAGTTGCGAAGTCTTGCCAAGTCCAAGGCTCTGCTGCCAAGTTTGCTCGTTGAGATGCTGTGGTTTTGAATCGGCTATGCCGCCAAATCCAATTGAAATAACTGACAACCAATCGTGTAGTCACCTTCGTTTGCTCCCACACCTTGCCAAACTTGTTTTGCCGTCGATGCCACCGTCCTGTTTGTTGCCGGATAATACCATTGGTTCTCTCTAATCGTTGGGTTTTATCCTTACCAATGTGATGATGAATTTCTGGTGGAAGGACTCGTTCATACCCTCCCCAATCATCGCTATTCCACTGTTTGCACTCCGTTTTTCCTTCCGTTGTGACCATCAGTTCTTCAATCAACTCATCCGTATGCTTTCCCACACGGGCCGCCAAGATCAGCCCACTGCTATTGGCTAAACTCAACCCCACCCAACAGTCTCCCAGGTCTAATTCTAGGGGCAGACATTGCTTCTGTTTTTTTGCACAAAGGACCACATCTCATCAGCACTCACCTCCTCGGTTTCAACTTGAGCCACCTCCTGATTGTGGATGAGTTGAGCTTTGCTACTCGCTCGTCGAATAATACTCACTACCGTGTTATAAGCTAACCCGCTAATCCGACTAATCCCTCGTAAACTGGTGCCCTCACTGTGAGCTTGCAGGACTTGTTGAATTTGCTCTGGACTGACGTGACGGTAGTAGTAGAGGGTGTCAAAACTCTCTGAGAAGGTTTGTTGGCACCCCAGGCAAAAGTAGCGTTGATGCCCATTCGGCATCTTGCCATGCTTGTGAGTCTTAGAATGACCGCAGAGCTTACATTCCATAGCTTGAGTAGGTGAATCGTTGATTCCTTACTCTACCAGACCCACATCAGTTTGACGCACTACCGTACTGAATACTACAACTTCATGGGTTACGTCCATCTGTTGCGTCTGCTCGCGGCTGACCTTCAAGGTGACCGTGCCCCCCTCAGGGGTGAATTTGATGGCATTACTGAGCAGGTTGATGAGTATCTGACGCAGGCGACGATCGTCAGCCTGAATCAAGCCAATATCTTCTGGAATCTGGCTACTGAGCTGAACCCCCTTTTTCAATGCCATCTGCTGAACAAAGGTGAGACTCATGTCACAGAGGTTGCGGATGGAAACATCATTGGTTTCCAACTCCAGTTTGCCCGACTCAATTTTAGAGAGATCGAGAATGTCATTAATCAGCTCTAGCAGATGCTTACCACTCCTTTCAACCGTTGCAATAACCTTGCGCTGCCGTTCATTAATGGAACCAAACACCCCATCTTGGAGCCCCTCAGACATCCCCAGGATGGCATTGAGGGGCGTCCGGAGTTCATGGCTCATGTTGGCCAGGAATTCGTCTTTCATGCGGGTGGCCTGGGCCAGTTCAAGGTTGGCCTGCAGCAGTTGCTGGTTCATTTGGCGCAATTGCAGTTCTGCCTGCTTACGATCGCGCACATCAAACAGGGTGGACCGGCTATGAAGATAGGTGCCATCCGCACTCTTGACGGCTGTTGCACTGATCAGGACTGGGAAAAGCGTTCCATCTTGACCAATCAAATCAAATTCCAGATCTTTCACCCAGCCCTGGGCCTTAAAGATGGGATAGGTCGCCTGGAAAAGCTGTTTACTTTTGTTGGTCATGAAGCGAGTAATGGACTGGCCCATCACTTCTTCCCGACTGTATCCCAACCATTGTAGTTCTGTGTCATTAATGTTGATAATGCGCCCGTCAGCATCAAGGGAATGGTAGCCGCAGGGGGCATTGTTATAGAGATCTTGAATTTCATTAGCATAGGCAGTCAGGGCTTCTTCTGCCTGTTTGCGTTTGGTGATGTCAATGTGGCAGCCAATCATCCGGAGCGGATTGCCATCTGGATCCCAGGCAATCACCCGCCCGGTACACATGACCCAGACCGTAGAACCATCCTTATGGCGATATCTCAACTCATTGTAGTAAGGCACCTGACCATGGCTCTGGACGTGACGTTGAAAGCTGGCGAGGGCACCCGGTAGATCTTCAGGAAAAACCAGTTGCTTCCAGGTTTCTGGAGAATTCTCTAATTCGTGATCCGCATAGCCAAACATGCGTTTGAAGCCTGGACTGATGTATTGCTGATTGTTAAGCAGATCCCCATCCCAGTACCCAGCCAGAATGATGTCGAGGATACTGTCCAGGAGTTTCAATTCCTGACGCACTTTTTCTGCCTGCAAACGTTCTGCTTCCGTTTGCTTGCGCAGGGTAATATCTTCGATCACCGAAATGAAATACTTCGATTCTCCGTTCCGATCGCGGACCAGGGACTTGGTCAGGTTGACCCAGATGAGGGAGCGATTCTTGCGAATATATCGTTTTTCGGTCGAGTAAGTCTGGATTGTCCTGGCCAGCAGCCTTTGCATCTGGCTCAAATCGGAGAGCAGATCATCCGGGTGGGTAATTTCCTGGAAGGTGAGAGACTGGAGTTCGGTGGGCGTATAACCCGTAATGTCACAAAACCGCTGGTTGAGGCGAAGAAACTGCCCCTCCGGGGACACATGGGCCAACCCAACTGCCACCTGCTCAAAGGTGCTCCGAAACCTTTCTTCACTCTCCCGCAGAGTCTGCTCCACCTGAATGCGTTCTGCTAGTTCGGCTTTGGCCTGCTCATAGGCAATGGCCTGTTGAATCGCGATCGCAATCTGCACCGCCAGGTGTTCCAGGAGATCCACCTCTTCCAACTGCCATTGCCGGGGAGCGGTACAGTGATGGGCCACCAGCAACCCCCAAAGTTGATCCTGCACCAGAATGGGCACGACCAGAATTGCCTTCACCTCAAATTCTTGGAGGAACTTGACATGACAGTCCGCCAAACCAGCCTGAAGAATATTCGCAACAATTTGTCTGCGCCCTTGCTGATAGGAAATGGCCCCTTCCTGTTGAAAGTACGTGTCCTGAACCTGGGCCCCCAAAGTCACCGTCCAACCGGGCAACACCGATTCTGCGACGACCATCCCACTCATATCAGGATGAAACTGATAGACCAGCACCCGATCGGTCTTGAGAAACTGGCGCACTTCCTCGGTTGTAGTGGTCAGAATTTTATCCAACTGCAGGGATTGGCGAATGTGCAGGGCGATCGTCGCAATCAGTTGCTGTTGTTGCTGCTGATGGGCCACCAGTTGCTGGGTGTGATCGCGTTGATGCAGAGCATCCTCGATCGCCTGATTCAGAATGCCAGGGGTGAGATCACTTTTGCTGAGATAATCCTGGGCACCTCTTTTCATCGCCTGGACTGCAGCCTGGATGTTTTCCTCTCCCGTGAGCATGATCACGACCATGCGAGTTGGAGGGATATGGCTTCTGACCTGTTGCAGCACTTCCAGGCCACCCCCATCCGGCAGATTCATAGCCAGCAACAGAACATCGGGCACCTCTTGCTGACACCATTGGATGGCTGCTGCTGCGGTTTCACACTCTACAATTCGATAAGTATAGGATCTGTTTTGTTGTAAGAAGCGACGATAGATGCTCCGATCCTCTGCACAATCATCAATGAGTAAAAGGGTGAGAGAAGATCGATCGCACATAGAACAGTTCCCTTATTCTGACAAGGTTCGGGATTCTGACAAGGTTCGGGTAACCGGACCAGATTCTATTGTATGACATCACCCCCGCCTGCTGGCTGAGCGGAACTATGGGCTGGTTTCGGCTTCGCTCAGGGAGCGATCGGTTCGCATCAGGATGATGCCTTCAGGTCTGATAAGACTACTTTGAGCTGTGCATACTCTGACTCAATTTGGGCTATCGAGGCTTCGAAGAGCTCCGATGAATTTTGTCGCGTCAGCTCTTCCAGTTGAAGACAAAGTTCAGCTAATTGGTGAGCGCCTAGAGACGCACTACTGGATTTCAGCGTATGGGCAGCTCGGTGGAGCGCCTTGATATCGGCCTGCTGTCGAGCTGTAATCATCTGCTGGATCAGATGGGCGCTGTTTTCCAGATAGGTGGAGACAAACTCCACTAAAAAGCGATTTTCCGCTTCAGGCCCCTCCGTAACCAACTGACTCACCAGCTCTCGCAGTTGGTTTAAATCAATGGCACTGGAACCTGGAACCGGATCTGGGTCGGGCAACCGCGCCTGACAATCCTCTAAGACTCGGATCAACTCTTCCATGCGAATGGGCTTGGCAATGTAATCATCCATCCCCGCAGCCAGACAGGTTTCCCGATCGCCTTTCATGGCATTGGCCGTCATCGCAATAATCCGAGGACGATCGCCTGCGGCCCAGGTCTGGCAGATCTGGCGAGTTGCAGTCAGACCATCCATCTCCGGCATTTGCACATCCATAAACACCACATCATAGGGTTGACGACGCAGGGCTTCAATGGCCTCCAGCCCATTACCGGCGATATCTGCCCGATACCCCAAACGCTCCAGCATCAGGGAGGCCAGTTTCTGGTTCACCATATTGTCTTCAACCAGGAGAACACGCAGAGGCCGCTGTTCGGCCCGATCGAGATGGCGATGCATTTCCGCCGTAGCCTGTTTTGCAGGCAGGAGTTGCTGAGCCCCGACCACTTCCAGGAGGATGTTGTAGAACTGAGACTGCTTGATCGATCGGGCGATTCCGGCGGCAAAGCCTGCGGTCAAGATGTCGGCTGCTGGGGGCAGGCAATACCCGGAAGAGAGCAGGATCAGAACAACCGGCGCAGACTGGAGTTGCTGGCAAATCTCAGCCATTGACTGGGCGTTGGGGGCCGAATTGCAGGGCTGCTCGATCACCAGAATGTCGTAGGGAGCCTGACCTAACTGACGCAACAGATCTTCCCTGGACGCAACCGCATCAACCTGGAGACCCCAGGATTCTGCCTGCCAGACCAGGTTTTGCCGACTGATCGGATGGCTATCCAAAAGCAGCAGCCGTTTACCGGTGAGGGGAGAGTCTGAAATGGGGGAGGCCACTGGTTCCGGCTCAGCCTGCACCACGATCGAAAAATGGAAGGTGGAACCCTGTCCGACCTCACTTTCAACCCAGATGCGCCCCCCCATCATCTCAGCTAGCCGCTGACAGATCACCAAACCCAGGCCAGTTCCACCATAGGTTCGATTGATCGATGCATCCACCTGGCTGAAGGGTTGGAACAGCCGATCCAGACGATCGGGCGGAATCCCGACCCCGGTATCCTGAATCGTGAAGCGAATGGCGTAGCGGAGGTTGGCGTCTGGCGGGGAAGGTTGCCTGAGGAGCCGAGAGATCGCAGTAACGGTGATTTCCCCGGTGTGGGTAAATTTGATCGCATTGCCCACCAGGTTGACCAGAATCTGGCGTAGGCGAGTGCTATCTCCAATTACCTGCAGGGGAGTTTGAGGCTCAATCAGGTAGGTCAGTTCTAAATGCTTTTCAGTGGCTTTAGGAGCTAGTAATTCCAGGCATTCTTCCACACAGGTTCGGAGATTAAACGGATATTGCTCCAGTTCCAGCTTGCCCGATTCGATTTTGGAGAAATCCAGAATGTCATTAATGATGGTCAATAACACTTCGCCGCTGGCCCGGACTGTTTCTACAAAATCTCGCTGTTGAGCAGTGAGTTTGGTGTCCAGCAAGAGTCCCGTCATTCCAATCACGGCATTCATGGGGGTGCGAATCTCGTGACTCATCATAGCCAGAAATTCACTCTTGGCCTGAGTTGCAGCTTCTGCCTGACGGCGGGCTTGCTCTAAGGCAAAGTTTTTGAGCGTTAGTTCTTCCCGTTGCTGGGTTTCTTGTCCCAATAACTGTTGCAGGGTTTCTTCTGCTTTTCTGCGATCGGTGATATCGATCGCGACCCCACCCACCAACCGTTGCTCCAACGCCGATGGAATCGGAAACTTGTACACTAGAAAATCTCCTGTAGTGCCATCTATCCGGGGAGCTGACTCGATATCCTCCACCACCTGACCTGTGGCGGCAACCTGCTGGATATTTTGAAAAAAATGGTGCGCGAATTCTGCCGGGTAAACCTCAAAGATGGTTTTGCCCGTCAAATTCTCAGCAGCAACCTGAAACATCCGATAGTAGGTGCCACTGACGTAGAGAATCTGCCCCTGGTCATCCGTAATCCAGGCTGCTGCTGGGCTGTGATCCATAAATGCCTGGAATCGTTTCTCACTTTCCTGCAAGGCCAGTTCTGTTTGCTTGCGTTTAGTAATATCCCGCACAATCACCAGAGCTTCATCATCCCCGCAGGGCATCAGTCGGACTTCTTCGTGGCAGGGTTCACCGTTTTTGATAAATTGATGTTCCCAAACTTGTAATTCCCCTGTCATCAGGGCCTGCTCCATCCGTTCTAACTGATGTTGGAGCAGTTCTGGGGGCAATACTTCCGAGAGATGAAGCTGAATCGGTGTAAACTGCCCTGCCTCTGCAGCGGTGGGGGGAATAAAATCCAGGCAGGAGCCATCCCGTTTGATGCGCACCAGCAAATCAGGGATTGCCGCTAACATGGCCCGGTTTTTGGCTTCACTCTGCTTCAGGGCTTGTTCCGCCTGCTGCTGTTCATCTTCCGCTCGTTTGCGAGCAGTGATATCGGTTTGAATGCCCACCAGATGGGTCAGGGTGCCCTCGGTATTGTAGATTGGGGAGATACTGAGTTCATTCCAGAACAGGGAACCATCCTTACGGTAGTTGCGGAGCGTGGCGGTACAGGGCTGTCGGGCTGAGAGCGCCCGTCGGAGTTCCTGCAATCCGGGCTGATCCCTATCCTGTCCCTGCAGAAAGCGACAGTTCCGCCCAATAACTTCCGGAAGAGGATAGCCTGTGATTTGTTCAAAGGCCGGATTGGCATAGATAATCGGCATGCCTGGTTGACGGGCATCGACAATCACCATGCCATTTTGACTGACCGCGATCGCCCGCTCCTGCAAGCGCAACTGTTCCTCCGCTTGTTTCAGTTCACTGATATCGAACATGAAGCCACGAATGGCGGTTGGGCGACCATTTTCCCACTCGATCCCAACAATATCCCGCAGCCAGATGATGCGACCATCGGCAGCGATCATGCGATATTCCAGAACATAGTCCTCGCCTCTGGCAACGGCCTCGCGACAGTGACGAACCGCATAGGCTCGATCGTCTGGATGCAAATGCTCGGCCCAAAAATCCTCCTGAAACCAGTGGGATAGGGGATAGCCTAACAGGGCTTCAACCTGGAATCCCATATAGGTACACCGCCAGGAGTCCAGGTTGACTTCCCAGGGAATGACATTAGCAGTTGTGAGCAAGAGTTGTAATTGGCGCTGCTTAGATTGAAGAATGGTTTCTGTTTCAAGTTGTTCGGTAATCTTTGAATCTAGCGTTTTGTTTAACTGGATGAGATGACGGGTTTTTGCCCTGGCAGAGCGGTTGTAGTGTAGGGCTAGGGTGAGAAATCCAGTGGATAGAAAACCTGCAATCAGAATAATGTTAGGTGTCAGAGACTGATGTTCTTGAAGGACTGTCTGTGATGGAACGACTTGCAGGTTCCAGAAAATCCCATACAAACTCACAGTCAGTTCCTGTTGCCAATCCGGAGCAACCTGCAAATCTTCTCCATAGCTGTAAATAGACTGGTATTCAGATGTGATTTTTACCCGATAGCGATGGGTTATATTAACCGGCAAGAGATCATCAATCAGCGCCCGGAGCTGAAAGATCCCAATCAGGTAGCCATCCAATTTTGCCCCTATCTGTAAGGGGACAATCACCAGAAAGCCCTTTCCGCCCTGATCCAAATCAATAATGCGAGAAATGCTGGTTTGACGGAGTGAACGGGCCACATCCAGGGCCGCCTGCTTGCGGCGATCTTGCCTGAGATCCAGGTTGAGTAGGGACTCATTGCCAGCCAGGGGAATGACCCAACGAACATCTGCCATGGCATCTGCCCGCACGATCGCCTGATAGCCAGGATAGTCCCTCATGTAAGCCATCGCATCAGCTTGCCACACCTGGTAAGAGGTACCATTGCCCACATCCCATCGCTTAGCCATGCGTTCCAGAACCCGAATACGAGCATCCAGATTGCGTGTTAATTCGATTTTGAGCAGGTTACTGTCAAGGGTGATCGCTCGCTTGAGCTCCAGACGCTCATAGGCCAGACTTCCCTGCCAGATGCAAAGAACAACAACCGAGAACAGCAGGCCCATGAGCAGTGGAAAGCCCCTGTCTCCAAGACTCCAGGGGAAGGTGCGGCCCATGGCTTGGAAACGAGATTGAATGACAGTGATCCAGCGAGTCAATCTTGGGATATCCACTCCCGCCTCCGTACCTTCTTACCATTGTTGTCGGATGGGTCCCAGTTCAGTACTGTTTAATCAGGGTCAGGCAGTTTTGCCCCTCTGGAGTCCTGGAGTAATCCAGGAAATCCATAATGTCATGCATGATCAGTAACCCACGACCGCTCGTATTCTGTTCGCTGTTGTTCTGTTTGGCTTTTTGTAGACGTTGTTCCAGGTTAAAACCTGGTCCCTGATCCCAAATTTTGATTTCCAGCCCCTGATCCTGTATAGAAACTTCAATCTGAACGGGGGTTTCCGGAGGGTACCCCCGATGAGCGTGGCGGACCACATTGATAAACCCTTCCGCCAGCGCTGTTTGACATTCCAGCCAGGTGCGCTGGGGGATAGAGGGGTGATAGAGTTGCTCAAACCATTGCAGAACCTCAGATAAAAGATCTGCATCTGATTTGATCCGGAGTTGCTGCGTGCGTTTCACTAGAGGTTTTAAGAATTAATGCTGAGATAATTCAAAGCTTAATATATATGGAAACCTAGCAGATTCCTTTCACAGTCGGCCTGAGAGAAATGCTTAAATTAAGGGGTCTCTGCCCCTTCAAATTAACATCAATTAATTCTTTTTTGTTTTGAAAAACATTAATAGTCCAGGATGGCTCAAATTCTTGTCATTGATGATGACCCTGTAATTCAGCTTGTGCTCAAGCAGATTCTGCAGAATCAGGGATATGAGGTTGCCTTTGCCTCCACAGGAGAGTTGGGGCTGACATTGGCGCGTGAAACACAGCCAGAATTGATTATTTGCGACTGGATGCTCCCCGGGATTGATGGCCTGGAAGTCTGTCAGCAAATCCGGCAAGATCCACTCCTGACCTCCGTATTTTTCATTCTCTTGACCGCTCGGGGTACGGTCGCGGCCCTGGTCCAGGCCCTGGATGCCGGAGCGGATGAATTTTTATCCAAACCGATCGATCAGAATGAGTTGAAAGCCAGAGTTAGGGCTGGCCTGCGATTGTACCAATCGAATCAGGTGCTGCAATTACAGAAGCAACAGCTTTCAGAGTTGAATCAGGTGCTGCAGACTCAAAAGCAATTGCTGGAGCAGCAGTTATCGGAAGCAGCAAACTATGTACAATCCATTCTGCCGCGCCCGATCGAAACGCCCCTTAAAATTGAATCCCGCTATGTTCCATCCATGCAGTTGGGTGGGGATTGCTTTGATTATTTCTGGCTCGATCCAGATTTTCTGGCGATCTATCTGCTAGATACCTCTGGTCATGGAGTAGGGTCTGCCTTACTCTCCATCTCCGTGTTCAACCTGATTCGCTCCCAATCTCTGGATGAAGTGAATTTTTATCACCCCAGTACGGTGCTGACTAAGCTCAACCAGAATTTTCGGATGAGCGAACAGGGATTTAAGTACTTTACCCTCTGGTATGGAGTCTATGACCTGGTTAATCGGCAACTGATTTACGCCGGTGGGGGGCATCCCCCAGCTCTCCTGTTAACGGGAACCGAAGCAGAAACCCAGGTGGTGGAATTGAAATCCCAAAGTATGCCTGTGGGTCTTTTCACAGACACTCAGTTCACCAATAGCTACTGCAAAGTGGAGCCGGGAAGTGAGTTGTACATTTTCAGTGATGGTATTTATGAAGTGAAACAGTCGGATGGGAATCTGGTTGGGCTTCCATCCTTCGTCGATCTGGTACGAAAATTGCGATCAGATTCCAGCCTCAATCTCGACTGGTTATTAAACCAGATTCAGGATCTGGGTGAAAAACCAGGTTATGAAGATGATGTGTCTCTGCTGAAAATCAGCTTTGATTAATGGGGGCTACAGCCGCTTCAAAGGCCGATCGATCGGGGAACATTTCAAATACCTGATCCAGACGGGTCAGCTCCATTACCATCCGGACCTGGGTATTCAGGGAGCAGAGGTAGAGTCTGGCATTGTCCGCTCGCACCCGTTGCAGGGAGGCAACCAGGGCTCCCAAGCCAGAACTATCCATAAAAGTCACCTGCTCGAAATCGATCAGGACAGTTTTAGTGCCTGACTCCAGGAGATTGATAATTTTGTGCCTCAGGTCTATTCCTCCTTTCGTATCCATCATCCCGGAAGGCTGCAACACTTTAACTTGAGCACTCATAGAAAACCCTGTCGTTTTAGCTAAACTTTCGTCATCTTAATAAGTAGGTCGGCACAATTAAATTAAGGATGAGAGTCGGGGTGAAGGGGGCGTGCCCCCTTCTTATAATTAATCTCACCCGATTACTTAATGGTGTTTCGAGAACCGGTCAAAGTCACCGATGAGGTGGAAGGGCTGAACGCCAACCCAAGCGTTCCCAAGATTACCAACAGGTCAACTTATAGCTTTTTTGCATCATCCAGTGCCGCTTGCAGTCGATCGCAAAAAATCTTTAAGACCTTGATGCGGGCAAATTTCTTATCATTGGCTTCAATTAAGGACCAGGGGGCAAAGGACGTTCCAGTGCGTTCAATCATCTCATTGGCGGCCAGTTCATAGTCATGCCAGCGGGCCCGATTCCGAAAGTCTTCTTCGGTAATTTTATAGTGCTTATAAGGTGTGGATTGTCTCTCCTCAAAACGGCACATTTGCTCATCGGCATCGATATGAACCCAGAACTTGAGCAAGAGGATACCATGCTCATGCAGTTGCTGCTCAAAATCGACAATCTCAGTATAGGCCCGCATCCATTCCGCTTCGGTGGCAAAGCCTTCGATCCGCTCAACCAGCACCCGGCCATACCAACTGCGATCGAAAATGGTGATTCGTCCAGCTCTGGGGAGATGCCGCCAGAAGCGCCAGAGATAGTGGTGACTGCGCTCCTCATCGGTGGGGGCTGCAATCGGAATCACCTGGTAGCCCCGGGCATCGATCGCCGACGTGATCCGTCGGATAATCCCCCCTTTGCCCGCCGCATCCCAGCCTTCAAACACTAGGATGGCAGAACGTCCGGCTGCTTTGGCTTGTCGGTAGAGTAGATTTAATTGCCCCTGATATTTTTCCAGTTTTTGTTTATACGCTTCGTCGCTCAAGCTTTGGGAGAGATCCAGGGTGTCCAACAGGGTGTAGGGATCCTGAAGGACGGTGGTGGGACTGGAGACCGGCGAGATCGCTGGAGGAATTCCGGCTAGGCGTTTTGAAATCAGCTTGAGAATGGAGGTCCCAACGGTAATACTGCGATAGCGCTTGTCTGTGCCTTCGATCACCATCCAGGGTGCTTCCCCAGTGCTGGTCATCCGCAGGGCATGCTCCGAAATGCGCCGAAACTTATTGTAAAGCTTGAAATGTTGCCAGTCGGTTTCGGTGACTCGCCAGCGGGTGGCGGGATTTTTCATCAGGGCATTGAGCCGCTTTTCCTGGGCGTCTTTGCTGAGATGAAACCAGAATTTAATGATCAAGGCCCCATCATCCACCAAGGCTTTTTCAAAAGCATTAATTCGCACCATGGCGGCTTCCAGATCGCCATCTTTGGTTTTGCCATAGACCCGATCGATAATCGGACGGGTATACCAGGAGCCGAAGAAAATGCCGATTCGGCCTTTGGGGGGTAGAACCCGCCAGAACCGCCAGGCTTCGGGTCGCTCCTGTTCTTCGTCAGAAGGGGGACCAAAGGCATGGGTCTGGAGGTAGCGGGGGTCCATCCATTCATGCAGCAGGTTAACGGTTTCTCCCTTTCCGGCCCCATCGACCCCACCAATCAAAATAATCACTGGAAAGGGGGCTTGCTTCAGATCCTCCTGCATTTCGAGGAGTTGAATCCGCAGGTCCGGTTCCTGGGCTTCATACTTTTCCTTACTGAGCTTGTGGCCGATTTCAGCAGATTCAAACATCGGGGGTTCCTCCTCTGAATTCTTCTGATGAATGTCTTCTGACAGCCACTGTTCTACCTGGAGGAAACCTCTGCCTCCCGAGATCGCCACGATCGTGGGGGAGCAGGGCAGTTGCCTGCGTCTGTCTAGAGGCATTGCATACAACCCGATCGGATCAGGGATTTGCCCCCATCTCCGATCCGGTTGGGACGGGTTTCAGTTCAGGTTAGAGGGCAACGGGAGACATGACCAGCAGCCAACATAAGAGGACCAGGAGCACGATTAAAAACTCGGCGTAGGTGAGTGCTAAAGCATCGATAACCTGGTAAATCAGTTTTTGGGGTGACAGGATAAAGCGCCTCATACCCCCTCTCCTATTAAGATTCGCTGCTTCTATATTGCGCTTAACTCCCGGAATTGAGTGCTATGGGGTAATGAAGTGTTACACAGGTCACATCAATCAAGGATGAAACCCGGTGGCTGAGTAGGGTCGAAGTCAATTGTGCTAGCCCCTCGCACCCTGGGCGGAGTCGAAAGGCGCGAGGGGATTTGGAAGCAACCAGGGCGATCGCCTGAGCCTAAGCCGCCCGTTTCCGACGACGACTGGCCAACAAACCGGTACCTCCGATCGTCAGCAATCCAAGGACGGTAGCGGGTTCAGGTACGGAAAGGGTCTTCAAAGCCAGGTCAGCGATCTGCTGGTGTGCCACCGTGGTGGGGTGAATGCTATCCCAGAACAGATAGCTATTCTGAACCGCCGGATCAAAGGAACAGAGGGAGGGAGGGAAGGCTTGCAGGTCAACACAGGGGGTTGTAACATTGCTGTATTGAGGACTTACGATCGCAGCCTTAAATAGGGAATTGATATCCAAAGAGAGGATATTGGTATCTGGATTAGCTTGCCCCAAGCTACTCAAGAGTTGGCTCAAGTTCTGGTTGTAATCCTGGGTTAATGGGTTCAGGGTCTGGCTGTTGGCTGCCCCTGCGGGAGCACTCCCCAGATCGGGTAAGTTGGCCACCAGGAAATTCTTGGCCCCAGCCTGAATCAAGCTGTTTAAGACAAAACTCACGTTGTTTAGGGTGGGTTGATCATCCGTGAAGGGCGTGAAAAATGGACTTTGGCTGGGGAGAAAATCATTCCCTCCGGCCCAAATCACGTAAAGGGCGTTGGGATTTGCTTTTGGGATCGGTTGTTGGGCCAGAGAACTTAAGAAGAACTGGAGTTGGGTTTGAAGACCAGGCAGGGTGGGGTCGATCGTGTTTTGCACGCCGGTGATTGGATCCGGACCCGTGGTGGCTCCCCCAAAAGCGTAATTGACCCCCTGGGTTGGAATTGCCCCCTGGAAAAGCACGTTCGCCAACGGCGTCGGCGTTACATTTAGATCCTGGGAAAGGTAATCGATCCAGTTGGGGCCATTGGAAAAGCGGCCCTGAAAATAAGGAAAGGGCGGAAACGTATTGCCGGAAAAGCCATAGACATTCCCGCTGTCAGAGAGGCTATCCCCAAAGACGAAGATCTGATCCACGTTGAGCGTGGCGGCAATCGCAGTGGAACCCAGGGTAGACCCCAGGGCGATCGCGCTTCCTACCGCCACGAGAGAGAGTTTGGTGAAAGATTGAAGGAGTTTCATAAGGAGAAAATGCTAAAGGGTTAACCAGGAGTCATGCCAAAGGTTGCGGTGTCTGTCCATGCCATGCTGGGTCGAACTTCTGCTGGATAGACCGGGAAACCTTCGGATGGCCAGGGCAGGGAGTTTGGTGGGGAATGGACCCCCTCTCGATCGATCTCAACCCTAGACCCAATGGTGATGGCAAGATCTAAAAAAGGTATATTTACAATCAACGAAAAACCGGTGAACAGCAACGTCAGATCCTGCTGCTTTACCGAAACTTATTGGAGAACCAGTGCAAAGTCGGCTTCCTTCATGAAGACTTTACGGTTAGTCTCCGTAATTCCATCAGTCTCACGGCCTGAGCCTCCTAATTCTCCCTGAGCAGGAGGATAGGGAGGAGGCATCCTTACCGCATTAGGGTCGTTAGCTGATCTCTGATTTGCTGGAGTTGCGATCGGGTGTCTGGGGTTTGTAAATCGGACTGTTCGAGCAACCGATTCAGGATCACCAACATCTGCTGAAGGGCTTGGGAGGTTTTTCCCTTAAGAGTAGCAAGGCTCTGCTGGAGTTCTTTCTCGGTTTCGAGTTGCTGAATTGTTTGTTGCAGGTTTTTAATCACACTGTACATTTCAACGGGATCAAACACCCGCAGCAGACTGGTTTGAGTCAAAATCCCCATTTTTCGCCCCCAGTTCCAGGACACCACCAGACGCCCAACATGGCGTTTTTGCATCTCCTGTTGAGCCGTCCAGAGAGAATCCTCCGGGTTCAAGAGAAACAGGGGGGTACTCATTACTCTCTCGGCCATTGTATGACTCAGGTCAATTTGCAGGGCTTGAAACTGGACAATATCTCGTTCAGTTACAATCCCCACGGGACGGGAGTTATTCTCGTCGTCGAACTGGGTGATCACCACACAACTGACTCGCTGGGTGGCCATTAATTGGGCTACCTGCAAGACGGGAGTGCTCAGGGGAGCCTGCACAACCTGAGTCGTCATCACATCGGCTACCCGATATAGCCGCAGGAGGTTGGCCGGACGCAGGGCCTGCCGCAAGCTGGAGTGGGAAATCACCCCAATTACTCTTTCCGTGTCATCGACCACAGGCACATTGCGAATCCGATAGCGGCGAAACAAAAAGAGTACGGCAAAAATATCCTGGAGCGATCGCTGCGATACTGTAATCACGGGGTGGACCATAACTTTCGATACTTGGACCCCCGCAAAATTCATGCCTGTTGCCGTCCATCGCACCACATCCCGTTCAGTGAGGATACCTTTGAGTTGCCCGTCCTGAATTACCAGGACACAGCCAGCCTGTCTCTTGAAATTATCTGAGAGCGGATCGGAATGGGTTGACTGTTCTACTCCATCAAGGGTACAAGTCCGATGATGGGTCTGGCTAATCAGGGTAATCACATCCACCAGCAAGGTCTCAGGTGAAACGATAAGGGGCGTTCTCTCGATCGCAGCATTCAGGTCAGGAGCCCACCGCAACGGGCTATCCAGTTGGCTTGCTTCTGGTGGGAATGGGGGTGATTGTTCAGGCGCACCTTCGGACGGATGTAACAATTTTTCCTGTATACCCAGCTAAAAACAGGTGGTTTAACGTACTTTAGTGTAACATAGAGGGATGTTACGAAAAAAAAAAACAGACCTCTTCTTTGGCAAGCTTTAGCTCTGTATTTGGTTTCCCTGGGGTGTGCGGGAAACAGGATTCTTTGCTTTATGGATCAGACTCTGGTTCACACTTGGGCTCTGAGAGCCGAGCTGTTTTTCCATAGAGCCGATCAAGAACCCGTTTGACTGAGATCCGCTGCCACCCTTTCCCGCGTTTTGTTTGATATCCCTGTTGATTGAGCCAATCTGCAATTTTTTGCAAAGACTTGCCAGATTTATGATGACGACGAATCAATTCCACGACTTCGGCCTCGGCGGGGTCGTCCTTTAGTTCACCATCCACCGATCGTTGCCCGAATGCGGGTGAGCCATACCCGACATACCCTCCCCTAGCAGCTTTGGCCTGCCGCCCTAGCACCAGCCTTGCCCAGGCATCTTGTACATTGGGGATGTCTGAATGGTCTGCTGACATGACTCTTCTTGCTTTGGAAGCTGAGGCTAATGCTAATGATTTTAGCCCCAATTATCTGGTAGCGATAGGGATGCAATGGTTGCTTTCGGTGTACTGCGTGGGTCGGCAGGATGAAATCTTAAATGCTTTTGTAGCTCAGTCCCTGCCAGCCCGAATCACCCGATAACCTTATCCTTGTGATCTTCAACCTGCATGGAAATCTACAGAATTCGCCTTCTGAATCATCGAGATTTAGATATGACCATCCCTGTATCCCATGAAGCGGATATTCTGAGTGCGCTGAAAGCCCACGGAATGGAGTTGCCTGACAGCCTCTGTCATCAAGGGAACTGTTTATCCTGTATTGGGCAACTTCTAGCCGGTGACGTTAACCAGGCCACTTCTTCCTTCTATCCGGCACATAATGGCCCTGTAGCCACAAAGTTTATCCTGCTTTGTCGGGCGTTTCCCTGTTCAGATTGCACAATTAAGACCTATCTTTTGAACTGAGAGGACCCAGTTTCAGCATAAATTACTCGCTAATCTCTGCACCAGTCCTGGTAGTATCAGCGTGGATAGAGTCAGCAGTCCCAACCTTTGGTGATGTCAATTTAAATTTTTAATGGTGATTCCCATACCTGCTTGCCTCACAGATGTTGCATAATGCCCAGATTTAGCATGCTACACCTCTAATCAGGCACAGGATGAAAACTCATTTTGAATTGGTATGACTCTCCTGTATCCCCTTAATTTTTGCCGGACAAACCCATGACGACCTCTTCTTTTCCCATTGACCTCAGTGCTTACAAGCTCCTGACGCTTGATCCAACCCAGTCCACGCTCACCGCCGAGCAGCGGGAGGCCCTGAAAGCGAATATCCAGCTCTGCCGGGATGCGATCGTTTTCTTTACGGCTACTGGCGCTGCAAGAGGAGTTGGTGGTCATACGGGTGGTCCTTACGACACAGTGCCGGAAGTGATGATTCTAGATGCCTTCTTCCGGGGGGCAGCGGATCAGTTTGTCCCGATCTTCTTCGATGAGGCCGGACATCGGGTGGGGACCCAGTATCTGATGGCGACCTTACACGGTGAATTGCCTGCTGAAAATCTTCTGCGCTACCGGGAAGCCCACGCCCATCTCCCCGGCCACCCTGAACTGGGTCTGACCCCTGGCGTTAAGTTCAGTTCTGGTCGCCTGGGGCACATGTGGCCCTACGTGAATGGGGTAGCCCTGGCAAATCCCGGTAAAGTTGTCTTCTGTCTCGGTTCGGATGGCTCCCAACAGGAGGGCAACGATGCAGAAGCCGCCAGACTGGCGGTGGCTCAGCACATCAACGTGAAGCTGATCATTGACGACAACGATGTGACGATCGCGGGTCACCCCTCCAAGTACCTGGGCGGTTACACGGTGGCCAAAACCCTGGCGGGTCATGGTTTGAAGGTGCTGGAAGGGGATGGGGAAGATCTGGATAGCCTGTACCGCAATCTTTGTGAAGCAGTGATGACTCCTGGTCCGATCGCCGTGATCAACAAGCGCCCCATGTGTGTCGGCATTGACGGACTGGAAGGCTCAACCCACGGTCATGATGTGATTTCCGTGGAGAAGGCGATCGCCTATCTGGAAAAACGGGGTCACGGGGCCGCTGTGGAATTCCTCAAGGGCATCCAGAAGCCGAAAAACACCTACACCTTCATCGGTTCCAGCGATAAGTGGGACTCCAACCGCAACGTCTTTGGAGATGCAGTTGTGGGAATTCTGGGGAAAATGAGTGAGGCCGATCGGAAAGCCAAGGTTCTGGTGGTAGACAGTGACCTGGAAGGCTCCTGCGGTTTGAAGAAGATCCACGATGCTCACCCAGAAGTCTTTATTCCCGCTGGCATCATGGAACGGGGCAACATTTCTGCTGCTGCCGGGTTTGGCATGGAGAAAGGCAAGCAAGGCATTTTTGCCACCTTCGCCGCTTTCCTGGAGATGTGCATCTCAGAAATCACGATGGCACGGTTGAACTACTCCAACCTGCTCTGCCACTTCTCCCACTCCGGCATTGATGACATGGCCGACAACACCTGCCACTTCGGTCTGAACAACTTTTTTGCCGACAATGGGCTGGATGATGGTTATGAAACCCGGCTCTACTTCCCTGCCGATGCTGGACAGATGAAAGCAGTCGTGGAAGCCGTGTTCTTCGATCCGGGCCTACGGTTCATCTTCTCCACCCGCTCCAAGACCCCCTATGTGCTGGATGCCAGTGGCAACAATCTGTATGGCGAGTCGTACCAGTTTGTCCCTGGGAAAGACGAAGTGGTGCGGGAAGGAACCGCAGGCTACATTGTCAGTTTCGGAGATGCCCTCTATCGCTCTCTGGATGCGGCAGAACGGTTGAAACAGGAAGGGATTGATGTGGGGGTGATCAACAAGCCCACCCTGAATGTGGTCGATGAGGACATGCTGCAGAAAGTAGGGTCCAGCCCATTTGTGCTAGTGGTGGAAGCCTTCAACCGTCGCACCGGTTTGGGCAGTCGCTTTGGCTCCTGGTTGTTGGAGCGAGGGCTGACACCGAAGTTTGCCCACCTGGGTACCCACAAAGAAGGCTGCGGCGGATTATGGGAACAGTTCCCCCACCAAGGCATTGACCCCGTGGGCATCATCAGCAAGGTGAAGGAACTGGTGGTGTAGCGTCTTCTGCAGAATGGCCTACAGGTTTTCAGTTGGGCCAGCACCTTAGAGCAAGAATTTTGGGCTTTGCTGAATGCAAATATGAATTACCCTCATCCCCAACCCTTCTCCCGCAGGAGAAGGGAGCTAAAACTCTTGTTCCCTCTCCTTTGGGAGAGGGCTAGGGTGAGGGCTGCATAAGGCTTAAGCACGAAAATCATCCTTCTATTCAGCAACGCCGAATTTTGCATTCTTGATCGCATAAATCAGAACCTCTGAGATTACCGGAATGGATATGTCCTTCCAGTCTCAGGGGTTTTTCATTAATAGGGGCGAGAGCCTGAGTAATATTCGGTTCAGGGATATTTTGCGATCGTGTTTTTTGGCAGGACCTGCAGGGGCGATCGACCTTCCTTTGGCTAATCAGTTTTTGGAGGTCAACCACGATATGGGTAGTGCTGCTGATCGCTTTGTTTGGGGCTGCACAATAGCTCTCTTTTCAATTCAACAGTTCTAGATGACTCCCTTCAACAGGTCCAGGACACGACCTTATCTAGTGGTAAGTCAATCAATGATTGACGGGCAGCCAAAATCCAGGTTGTTGATTGGGGTTAAATTTTGCGGGTCTTCGACCCGTCAAAATTTTCCTGACGGAACACTAGCACCGCACAAGTTGGGTGTTAGCTTGCCAGCCCACCGCCTCTTTCCAACAGCCAATTCATCCATTCTTGATAATTTGCGGAGAGACCATAAAGACTAGACTGTAGCCGCCTGGTAATAACTTTGGAAACCAGAGATCCAGCTTAAATGTTTGCCCGTACATAGAAGCATCAGCTTTAGCAACAACATTTTGCTAGAGCAACCAAAACCCTAAAGCAGGAATAGGAATATGCTGATATTAAAACGTGAAGAAGGTCAGAGGGTACAAGTTTTGAGTGATCGGGTGTGCATCAAATTAAAGTCTGCCCACTCGTTCAATAGCATGACAGTTGCGACTGTTGATGTTCCTCCAAATGGTTATGTGCCTCCCCATACGCATACCAAAGAAGAAGAAAGCTTCTATATGCTAGAAGGTTCAATGGTGATGTATTTGAATGGTGAAGAGTTTACGATCGAGCCAGGTGACTTTGTACATGTGCCTGCAAAAACACCCCACGGCTATAAGAACAATTCCAACCAAGCCGTCAAGTTTCTGGCATGGACGATCGGAGGCGCAATTGACGAGTTTTTCATCGAAATGTCAGATAAAGTTAGAGATTTACCTGACGATCTATCTAAAATTTCTGCAATTCTTGAGAAGCATGGTATTCAAATGAATGAACCACTTGAGATGTAGTTTTCCTGCTTGACTTTGGATAAGCAAATGACAAATCAAGAGAGCAATAAAAATCTCATAAGGCATTGGCTTGCCAATGGCAATAATGGATTTTCTGCTGGCTTTAAAGATTATATATCTTTAGATTTTGTTGGCCACAGTCGAGACGGCGTGATTGATTTTCATGAGCTTCAGCGATTGGAGTTGGCATTCGTAGAAGCGTTTCCAGACTCTCATTATTCAGTAGAAGATTTGATCGCTGAGAATGATAGAGTTGTTCTTCGTGTCACAACAAGAGGAACTCACAGAAAAGAGTTTCACGGTATCGCCCCTACGAATCGAAAAGTAGAGTTTACCGGCATCGTTATCTACAGAATTCAGGATGGCAAAATTGTGGAGTGTTGGGATGAAATAAACTTTGCTCATTTATGGAAGCAAATAACTGAGTAAGAGCTGCTTTATAAGTAATCGGGTGAGATTAATTATAAAAATGGGGGTCTGGGGGCTTTTGCTGGCGCAACGCTTCGCGAACGTCCCCAGGAATGGGGCGTGCCCCCTTCACCCCTACACCTATCCTCGATTTAATTGTGCCGAGTTACTTAAAGAGAAGCCTGATTGACTAACAAAACTTTTCCCGTAGTAGCACGGCAAGCTTAAACTGTAGGTATATTCAAAGGCGAGTGAAGCCATGAGGCGTTGCTGAATCACGGTATGATTTGCCCGATCTGAACGTGAGGGAGACGCTCCCACTCCCCATCAATGACAACTCTAGTGGTCAGTCAATCAATGATTGACGGGCAGCCAAAATCCAGGTTGTTGATTGGGGTTAAATTTTGCGGGTCTTCGACCCGTCAAAATTTTCCTGACGGAACACTAGTAGTATGAGCATCTTCCTCACGCTCCTGATTCATTCCTTCATTCAGCAACGCCCACGGTCGTTGTTTAGCATAACAAACCTGTTTGAGGGAACTATCAGAAGATCTGGGTATGGACACAAGGGTCACTAACAGCCACTCAGCAGGAACGTTAGCTAGAAAAAAGGGGGGACGGTGGCTATCTCAATTCAGGTTCTTCTGTTAGTTGCTACAACATCTTATCAAGCGATCGCTAGCTGGCTCGAAGATCGCCCACCCCCACCCGGTCAATTGTTTGATGTCGGTTCATATCGACTCCATCTTTACACTGTGGGAGAATCTAGTCCAACCATTGTCCTGGATCATAGTTTAGGAGGAATAGAGGGCTACTTCCTAATTCAGGAATTATCAAAATTAGCCCGAGTTTGTATCTACGATCGAGCTGGATATGGATGGAGTGATCACAGCCCATATCCTCGAACCAGCCATCAAATTGTGAAGGAATTAGATACTCTCCTCGAACAAGCGGCCATCAAACCACCCTACATTTTGGTAGGTAATTCGTTTGGTAGCTATAATGTACGGCTCTATGCTCATCTGTTTCCTGAGAAAGTTGTAGGTATTGTACTCACAGATGCACTACATGAAACAGGAATGCTCAGGATGTCTATTCCATTACAGGCTTTGAAACTCTTTTTCATCTCAGGCTTTGTGATGTCCATTTTAGGTTCAATGCTTGGGATTATCCGACTTCTAAGAGTTTTTGGAATATTTGAGTTGTTAAAGCCTGAATTACGCCGCTTTTCTCAAGCTTCTCTCAATGGGGTGAAACGTTCCTTCTGTCGTGCCAAACATTGGATTACGATGAGTCGAGAGATGATAAATTTAGACAAAAGTGCGTGTCAGGTTAGTGTAGCCAAACATTTTGGCACAGTTCCCATCGCAAGCATTAAAGCCAATTCATTCTTCAAACCTTCCTTTTGGACTATCTTTATTCCCCTAAAAGATGCTAATAAGTTGCGGGAGAAGATGCACTTGGATTTATGCAACCTATCAACTAATTGTCTTCAAGTTGAAGCGGGTGAAAGTGGTCATTTTGTGTGGATAGATCAACCTGATGTCATTGTGGATGCCGTGAAAACTGTACTCAACAAAATCGACTCTTCTAGTCGTCTTCAGTAAAGCTTGGCTCCCCTTCTCCCTTTTTGGGAGAAGGGGCTGGAGGATGTAGACGCGCAGCGGCTTCCCCTTGGGTGGGCAACCTTGCAAAACTGGGATGCTCTCGATGCAGTTAGACTTAACCCCGGCCCGGCTTAAATTGTTTAAAATAAGGCTTGGCAGATTTCAAACACAAGGTTCCTTCAGGGATGATGGCATCCTGAGAACTGGATGGGTCCAGTTGATAGTCACTCCACATCTGATCTTTGCCGAACCGTAAAACCTGATCAGACTGTTGCATAATCAGCACGCCTTCAAAGGTATGCACACGATAGACATTAGGTTGTTTCAAAACAGGTAGTAAGGAAGCAATGCTCACTCCATATTTGGAATAACCGATATAACAAAACTTATTTTCACTCCCAATGATCCTGATCGATTTACTTGTTCCCAGCCAGTAGGTTCCTGGTTGGAGGGGGATCTGGGCGATCGCAGCTTCACCTGACCATAAAGCTGCAGACAGAACTAATACGGACAAAGCCTGCAATTTCATGATTGTCTACCTCATCTCAGCCAAAAGAATCTCAGCCAATTACTTATACCGATGCAGAAAAAGCAGGGTCCGGAACAAATAGGGTTAACAGAACAGGTCCTAGAAGGTAATGATGCCCCAGGCAACGTAATCCAGCCTGTGCCCCAAGCTGCTCCCGCGATTGAGGACTATAAAACTGGATATTACCGGGTAAGCTGGCCCGAAATGAAGGCTGGGTCAGGCAACTGGGGGTAAAATCAGCCAAATAAAAGCGACCCTCCGGTTTCAGAACCCGTCGCACCTCTGTGAGAACCCGTTCCGGGTGGGGGTAATGGAGAAAACTGATCGTGTTGAAAACGGCCTCAAACTGCTCTTCGGTAAAGGGCAGCGCTTCCCCATTCCCCTGGACAAAAATCAGCCGGGGGCGATGGCGGTTGGAGCGTCGGGCCTGACGGATCATCTCTGGAGACAGATCAAACCCCGTTCCCTGTAGATCGGGATAGTGGGCTGCTAACCGATTCAGTAGACGACCTGTACCACAACCCAGATCCAGTACCTGGGGACGATCGGAGAATTGGACGTAGGTCAACAACCGCTGGTGGATGGCCTGATAGAACACCGATGGAAACAGCCAATCATATCGGGGAGCCCAGCGATCGAACACCCACTGTTTCTGTTGCAGGATGGGATTGGTCATAGCAAGTTTTAGCAGGAAACCCAGTTTAATACCGATACCTGATCACGCTCAAGCCAATTGCCGTATTTTTTGCATAATTCCTGAATCGGCAGACATATTAATTCAGCAGGTGACCATTAATTTGAGGCTGAACCGTCATTATGTCAAATGCTGCTTCAAAACAGATGCTTGACTTTCAGGCAATTCGTTCAATCACAGTCTATCAATATTGGCGTTGCAACGCTTGCATTGCAAGGTACGAGAGGAGGCAAACCGATAGTGAAGAATTTAGACTTCTGGAGTATAACTGGACACCTAATTTCCGTTGGGATCTGAGTGAATGCACAGACAAAGAATATAACCACAAATCTCGGAAGGATTTTGGGCTCTCTCCAGAAGATATTGCCACCAGAGAAGATCTAATCGTTGCGGGAAGGTATTTCCAAAGTTTTGGAGGAGGGTGGGGGCAGGAAAGAAGTAATGCCAGACCCGATTGCAGCGGGGGAATAGTTCCATTTCTACAACAATTCTTTTTGTCAGAGAGGATTTTCTAATGGTAGACAAAACCTGTTTAGAAATGGCTAGGCAGGGCAATCCACAAGCAATTGCTACTTTAATTAGCCAGCGCCTCCAACCAAGGGGAATTACAACCAAGGCACTCCTAAAAGATAGTTGTCTACAGATTTTACTGGAGTCTAAAGACATTCCTGATCCGCAGATTGTTGCTTTTATTCAGAAGGGAATAGCAAGCCTAAACCTTCGATCTGTGACACGTTTAAGAGTTTATGGTCGCCAAATTGGGCAGCAGCGATTGAGTGCATCCCACTTTTGCGATGAGTATAAGTGCTTAGAGCTGTGTTTGAAAGAGCGCGCTAAACTTTGAGCATTCCTGCTTTGGTCAACCACGCTTATGGACCCTGAGAAAAAAGCCCAAATTCAAGCCCACGCCCGTGCCCTTGCCGCCTTGCTATACGAGGAAACCGACCCGGAGCAAGTGAAAACATTGGCAGGGATTGAGGCAGCAGTGAGAGGGCATCTGCTGGAACACGTCGGTCCAGAGATCGGGGATTTTTTATTGCAA